>CAYNOZ010000019.1:0-23855 GCA_964398955.1 uncultured Thermococci archaeon
TGATAGTATGAGATACGTTAAAGCCGAATCAATAGGGTATGAGATACACAAAAAGATTAATAAATTAAGAGAAGGTAGAATTCATTCAATCTATAGTGATGTAATAAATCTTGAATTAAGATCTGGTAAAATAATTTCAGTTGGAAAATTGAATGTCGGTAATGGACCATTCAATATTTTAATTGACTATAATGAAGATTTTAGATCTGTAAAATTTAATGAAGGAGGAAAATTTGAAATAAACAATGAAGGAATTACTTTTCTGGAATCAAATATTAAAATTAATTTTAGTGATACATTTGTATGGAATTCTGATTGGAAAGTAAAGCCCAATTTAACTCTTTTATCTGAAAATATTAAATATTTAGAGGATTTAGTAATTAAAAAGGGAGATATGAGGGGTATAGGTTTTTTATTAACCAGAGATCTACCTCAAAATAATGTATTCCCTGAAAAAACTGTTGAAAGAATTAAAGAAAAAGTTTCGGATATAGATCAAGAGATTTTCCGTAATAATGCTTACCAAATATTTGAGGAATTCATAGGTTTGGGTCCGGGTTTAACTCCGTCCGGAGATGATTTCGTTTCCGGATTTTTATATACCTGGAATTATGCGGTTGATTATGGGTTATTAGATCAAATAGATTTAAATTATGATGAATGGGTTTCTCTAATTGATAGAAAGACGAATAAGGTTAGTAAAATGGATCTTTGGTTAGCTTTGAATGATAAACCATTAGAAGTTGTGAAGAAAGTTATTGAGTCTTTGTATGGTTTAAATAAATTCAGGGTTTATAATAGTGTTATTGATTTAATTGGAAGAGGGAGTACTAGTGGTACTGATATTTTAACGGGTATAATAATTTCTAGTAAATTAGTTTTAGAGAAGAATTCTTAGGATTGATATAAAAGGGAAAAGAAAAAGGATTTAATTATTTATATTTCTTCTTGAAAGCTTTTATTGCTTGTGTGAAGCAATCCATTGGAGCTCTTACTAGTCCGAATCCAACGCTTCCTTCTCCTGGTTCATGGTGAGCGACTCCAGTGTTTATGAAGGGTTGAATTCCGGTGTCTATAACTTTTCTTACATCTATTCCTAGTGAGGTACCTTTGAAGTCCATGAATGGCATTGAGAAGCTTGAATGTTCTGTTACTGTGATTTCTCTCATTTCTTCTGTATGTTCTATTGCATCGTCTACAGATCCTCCAACAACTTTAACTACTGATGGAGCGGTTGCTGATGCGAATCCTCCTAGTCCCATGGTTTCTGTTATTGTACTGTCTCCTATGTCTCCTCCTTCGTCTCCTTCTTCGTAGCCAGGGAAGTATAGTGTGTCTGGTTTAGGTGCTTTTGCAGCAAACCATTGGTCTGGTAATCCGCTTACTCTTATTCCGAAATCGGTTCCGTTTCTTGCCATTGCAGTAACTACAGTACTGTATTCAACACCGTGACCAGCGTCTAGCATATTTTTAGCTGATGCCATTAATGGGTTTAGGTATGTAAGGTCGTTATCTCCCATAAATTCGAATACTTCGGATTTTACATCGTTAGAGAATGATGTTTCGGCTATGTATGGAGCCATTTTTTTGATGAATATGTGTGTTGTGGCGACATTTCTTGCGTGGCATTCGTCTCCCATGTGAAGTGCTTGTTGTATTATTTCTTTTTGGTTCATAGGCGCTGCTTCGTCGATAGCTTCTTTTAGTACAGGAGCCATCGTGTTTTCCATGAAGTCTAGTCTGTCAAGGGTCTCTTGACTGTAGGATCCATATCTGAGAACATCTCCTAGTCCTTCGTTTAGATTGCTGTATGATTTGTGTCCGTATTCGTCGCTTTCAATTTCGTAGACAGACATGGATGGAGATATTATTCCAGCCATTGGTCCTACGGAATCATGGTCGTGGCAAGTGTCGAATTTAATTTCGCCATTTTTTGCCATTTCTTCAGCTTCTTCTGGACTGTCTGCTAGTCCTTCAAACATTGAAGCTCCTATAACCGCACCACGTTGTGGTCCGGACATTCTGTCCCATTCTACAGGGGGTCCTGCATGTAGTATAGTTTTACTATCCATGCCAGGTATTACATCTTGTGCTTCATATAAGCCGGTTAACATTGGTGTACTTTTGTTTATTTTTTCTACGGCTTCTTCATTTGCTTCATCTATCTTACCCATATTATTTCCTCCATTTTCTAATTTTTTTGATTAAAGAAAGTTGGAAGAGATTGTAACTCTTCCTTAACTAAAGAGAGAGTTTAAACTTAAATGTTTTTTTGTTTTAAAGATCTTCTAAATCGTCTAATATGTCTGCGGCTTCTTCGTCTCCACCTGCGGGTGGTGACCAGTCTACGTGTACTGATTTTTCGTCTTGAGCTTTTATTGCGTCATGAAATTTCTTGGCTCCAACATTTATTACATTTAATTCTTCTTTGAATAGTTCCATATTTATTCCTCCAATTTTTCAATTGCTTTGCCTTTAGTTGCTATTATTGAAGCCATTCTTGCGGCTTGTGCGTTGCTTGGCATTACTATAACTCCTGCTTCTTCTAATTTTTCTTCTTGTTCTTCTAGAACTTGTGGGTCTTGTGAAGTTCCACATACTGAAGCTACTACAGGTAAGTTTCTTCCTTCTTCTTCTGCTAGTTCTTTTGCTTCTTCTATTGTTGGGGCTAGTGCTCCTGCTGGGTCTTCATCTGCTCCATGTCCTAGGACTACGTCTAGTAGGAGGACAGCTGTTTCTGGGTCTGATGCTTCTTCCATTATTCTGTCTTGTCTTAGTCCGTGGTAGATCATTGGATGAGGTTTTCCAAGTTCTGCAGTGAATGCATCTTCTCCCATGTCTACTATGCTGTGTTCTTTACTTTCCATTGGGTCTTCTAGATCATATTCCGGATCTATTGCTACGTTTGAATATGCTTGTCCTACTAAGTCGTTGATAGTTAGTAGGGCTTCGCTTGTGAAAGTTCCTCCAGAATAGAGTCCTCTGATGTATTTTTGTTGATCATCGAGTTTTGAGTATTCCTCTTCTGCTAGTTCTTTGATTTCTTCTAATGATGCTTCGAATTTTGTTGGTGTAGCTTCTTCTCCTTTTTGAAGTGCTATTGCTTTCATTGCAGCATCTTCAAGAGTTTCAGCGTATTCTAAACCAGCTTCTTTTATTACAGAAGGATCTCCACCTAAGAAATTAACTACTATTGGTTTATCAACTTTCTTAGCTGTGTCAAGTACTTTTTTAGCTACTTCGGGAGCTGGAGGCTTTGAAACTAAGACAATAGTTTCTGTTTCAGGATCATCGGCCAGGGCTTCAATACCCATTCTCATTGTTTTTCCTTCAACTTCTTCATGAAGATCTCTTCCACCTGTTCCGATCACCTGACTTATTCCAGGTCCGAAAGTACTTACTAAAGAGCTAACTGATTGAGCTCCAGTTCCTGAAGCTGCTACTATACCTATAGGACCTCTTTCAACTGAATTAGCAAATCCTAAACCTACTCCATTAATGATTGCTGTTCCACAATCAGGCCCCATCACTAACAGATCTTTTTCTTCTCCCATTTCTTTTAATCTTATTTCTTCTTCTACTGGTACTCCATCACTGAATAACATTACATGCTTATCATTTTCAAGAGCTTTTTCGGCTTCTCTATCAGCCCATTCTCCTGGAGTAGAAATCAGCACTAAGTTAGAATCTGGATTAGATTCCATTGCAGATTTTAATGTTCGGAAGGCTTTTTCTTCTTCTTCACCTGTTTTACCTTTCTTTGAATCTTCTACCTTTTGTTCAGCCTTATCCAATAGCTCATCAGCTCTTTCATCACTTTCTGCATCAACTATGATAGCTAGATCTGCTTGAGTAGCGTTTTGAATGTTGTCTGTTAGAAGATCTGCATCTTTTAGAAATTCTTTATTTTCATCAGTTGCCATTAAAATTTCAGCTCTTTCAACGCCATCTAATTCCTGAATGTCTTGTGACATTCGCATAAGAGAGATGGATTCTCTATATTCTCCTTTTAATATACGATCTTTGATAACCATTTTTAGCACCCATTATTTTAATCTATTTTAGAATACTATTTCAAGATTTTAGTTATTAAAAAAAGAAAAAAGAGTTAAATTCAAAATTTAATTATTCTTCAAGGAAAGCAACGACTCTAGCGAATGCTGCTTCACCATCTTTGAATTTCCATGGGAAGCAACCGATTTTAATACGCTTGTTATGAAGTTTTGGATTACTGATTTCTCCACCAAGGTTTTCCATATGACATATGTCATGTGGGAATAATTCGTTGTGAGTTAATTGGTAATCTTCTTCTGGGAATAGTTCTTCAAGTTTTTCTTCACCGAATTTTTCTTTTGCTTTGGCTTTGACCTTTTTGTGCTGTTCAAATGTTCCTTTACCAAGGAATCTTCCTATTGGAAGGTCCATTGGATGGTCAGTTGATACTGCGTCTACTCCCCATACTTTAATATTCTTCTCTATTAACCAGTCCACCATGTCTGGATGAGCTCCAGGATGCATGTGGATGTATTTTTCTTCATCTGCCTCGTCACCAAATTGGCCATATTTATGCCAGCCAGTATGTAGTACTAGAATATCTCCTTCTCTTACATCTGCTTTTTCTTCTATCATTTCTGGAGTGTATGCTCCGAGTTCTTCCATTTCATCACTTAAGTCAACTATTACTCCATCTCCGTATAGCCAGTCGAGAGGTACTTCGTCAATTGTCATTCCGTCAGTTTTGAAATGCCTTGGTGCATCAAAGTGTGTTCCTATATGGTTAGAAGTTTTGATATACTGAGCGTTCACTCCGTGTTCTGGTTTTCTCTTTATGTATTTCACTTCAAACGGTGGATAGAATGGCCAAAATGGGGCCTCTTCATTCAAAGGTTGGGACAGATCAAATATTTCCATAGTTTTTGCCTCCAAATTCTTTCACTGAAAAATTAATGTTTAGGGTTTATAAGACTTATGGTATTTAATACGTAGATATGTAGACTCAAATTGATATATAAGAATCTTATTTTAGTAGAACCAACTTAAATTGTTTTAATAAATAAATAATGGTTATAAATATAGATAAAAAGTTTTTAAGAAAATACGATAAAAATAGTTATATCTTTGATATTCTTCTAAAAAACAACAAAATTACATATCAATTTTTTCCCACAGTAACAACTTGTCTTACTAATATGGGATATTTATCCGTAAAATGAAAAAAATGTTAATATAGATATGTATTTTACCTAACAAATTAATGAGGAAAATTATAAATTTTGTTTATAGATTTTCCCTAAAAAATTAGATAAAACTTAAAAGTAATTTTTGATAATAATTTGTTAGCAAGTCAAAGATGAGGAAATCAAAGGAGTAGTAAAAAAGTTTTTCTTTAAGCTTGAGAAAGTTTAAGGATTTTTTAAGTAATAATAGTATTCAAATTAGCTTTAAATTAATTTTAAAATAAAGAGAATAGGAAGAGATAATATGGAGTTAAATAAAATATTAAATTTTATATTAAGAGATGCTGTAGCTATGATGGGCGTAATAGCTGTCGTAGGGATATTAGTTTGGGTATTTGTTATAAATCCCTCTATGCCCACTGAATTTAAACAAATAATTTTTGTTGCTACCTTTTTAGGAGTTTATGGAATTATTAGATTTTTAGCACTAAGAAAGAAAAAGAAAGAAGCTTGAGACCTATAATTTTAGAAAATCAATAAAATTCTTTTTTTAATAATTTATTAATTTATGATTTAATAGGAGGATTATAAGAGGATGTGTACTATTATATTTGCTTATAAGATTTTTGATGATTCAAAGATAGTTGTTGCTGAAAATCGCGATGAATTTTATGAACGAAATTTCTTGGATCCAAATAAGAAAAATTTAAATAATTCTTTTAATGAGATAAATTGGTATAAAGCCCCCATTGATAAAAAAGAAGGCGGAACTTGGATAGGCTATAATTCAAATGGCTTATTCGTCACCATATCCAACCTGAGATCTGAATACGATAGTGATAAAAATTTTAGATCCAGAGGAAACCTAGTTAAAGACGTTCTATCTGAAAAGAATGTTGAAACTGCACGCAAGCTAATTGAAACTTCTGTCGAAAAGCATAATTATAATAGTTTTAATATACTACTAGCTTCAAATAAGAAAGCTTTTGGAATAACTTATAATCAAAATTTAGTTTATACCGAACTTGATAAAGGAATCCATGTTATAACTAATTCTAGAATCAATGAACCAAGTGAGAGAGCGGAAAACGTAAAAGAAATTCTTCCAGACCAAAGTATAGGATTAAGTAACTGGATACAGGAAATTAAAGAAGTTTTATCTAATCATAAAGAAGGAATTTGTAAACATGGTGAAAATTTTGGAACCACTTCTTCAAGTATAATAATTTTGGATTCAAATAATATTAGTAACACAAAATATTTATTTTCTGAGAGCCCTCCTTGTGAAAGTGAGTTTAAATTAGTTTAAGAAGGCTTATATTATTATTAAAGTTTCTTCCTTATTCTATTCTATTAAATTTAATTTTCTTACAATAAAGTCTTAATAGGATAGGATCTTAGATAATATGGTGGTTTTTTTGAAAATAACAGATGATTTTGTGGAAAGGAAGAAAAAGTATGAGAGTGAGATCCATAAAGAAGGTAAATCGGTGCATACTAATAGGGTGCAGACTGAGATATTGGAAGATCATTATGGAAAAGCGAGGGCAAGGAATTTCGAGTTTTTTGTTGATGAACCGGAGATAGGTGGGGGTAAGAATAGAGCGCCGAGACCCTTAGAATATTTTTTAGCGGGTTTTTGTTTTTGTCAGCAAGTTGTTTACTCGGATTATATAGTTTTTGATGATCTTAATGTCAATAATTTAGGTATTGATGTTAAGGGCTATGTGGATCAACGTGGGATCTTTGGGATTGATGATACGGAGCCCGGATTTAAGAATTTAGAGTATACTGTGAATATTGATGCGGATGAAGACCCAGGTACAATAATTGATTTAGTTGATAAAGTGGAACATGGTTGTCCCGCTCATGCGTCTATTAGGAAGCCAATTGAACCGAGCAGAAATATTGTTTTAAATGGTGAAGAGATAGAAAGATAGATAAATTAATTTGTATTTTAATCTTCTTTTGTTTTATTTTTATTCTTTATAGCATATTGTACTGCTTCTCTTATTCCTTCATATCCTGTACATCTGCATAAGTTGCTTTGCAGCCATTCTTTTATTGTTTCATCGTCTGGATTATCATGTTTTTCCAGTAGGGCATATGAATTCATTAGGAATCCGGGAGTGCAGAAACCGCATTGAAAACCTGCTTTTTCTAGGAACCCTTCTTGGATGGCTGTTTCCTCTAATCCCTCGATTGTAATTATTTCTTCATCTTTCACATCTAAAACAAGTGTCATACAGGATTTGACAGGGGTTCCGTTAATTAAAACTGTACAGGCTCCACAATCCCCATTTTCACAACCCATTTTAGCTCCAGTTAGACCAAGTTTCTCTCTTAATACCCTAAGTAAAGTATCAGCCGGTCTAACCATTACTTTCCTTTTTTCACCGTTTATATTCAATTCAATCTGTTGCGGTTCATCGTATACCTCCATTTTAGTCACCTCCAAGATTTTTAAGAGCTTCTTTTATAATATTCTGAGTTAACATCTTTCTATAATCATCTGAAGCTCTTTGATCATCTCTAAATCTAGCAGTAAATCCTTGAACTACTTCTTCAGGTTTTTCATCTAATGGAATATCCGGATCGTTTAAAACCTTCTCTGGCTTTTCCTCCCTTACTGGAACAAGGAAAGAACCTCCAATCGACATCTTAATCTTTCCTTCTGATTTTAGGAAACATCCTGAGGCAATAGGGTAATCGATTTCACTTGATTTTTCTTTTCTTTCATAGTAATGTGGCTTTTCAGAGTATACTTTCGGAACTTTTAACTGGATTAAAAATTCTCCTTCTTCTAAACTTAACATTCTTGAAAAAACATCTTTTAAAGGAGCTTCTCGAACGCCATTTGGTCCTCCTATCTTTGTTTTGGCATCTGAAAGTAGTAAAGGTAGTACGGTTTCTCTATATGGGAGTTGTCCGGCTATGTTCCCTCCTAATGAGAGTTTGTTACGAGTTGTTCTGTCTGCTATCCCTTTTGCTGCTTTACTTAATAAGGGAAACATTTCACTATCAATAATTTGATTAAGAGGAAGTCCTGCACCAAATATTAGATTTTTATCTTTCTCTTTTAGTTCCATTGTTCCGGGAATGCTCTTAATATCTATTACTGCACCTGTTTTTATCTTCTTTTTCCTACTGAAAGTTGTAATTTCTGTACCTCCACTGTAAAACATTGGATTAAGATCTTCTTCTTTGGCTTCTTCAAAAGCTTCAACTGCTTCTTCCACACTATTTGGTCTAATGAATTTGAAATCAAAGGGTATCATTCTTTTTCCTCCTTCATTTTTCTCCAGATCTTTTCTGGAGTTATCGGTAGTTCTTTTATCTCTTTACCTATTGCTTTGGACAAGGCGTTTGAAAGTGCTCCGGGGATACCTACTATCCCTGGTTCTCCTAGCCCTCTCACACCATAAGGACCATTAATTTGAGGAGTTTCTACAAATTCCACTCCGTACTCAGGATCTTCCCCGTATCTAGGTATTTTGTAATCTCTTAAGACATCATTTAGAACTTGTTCTCTGTTTCCGAATTCAAGTCCTTCTGTTCTAGCATAGCCAATTCCCATTTCCATTCCTCCGACAACTTGTCCTCGAGCTAGTTGAGGGTTAACTACTTGTCCTACATCCATTGAATTCACTGATTTCAGAATTTTGTAGGTTCCATCTCTAAGGTCAACCTCTACTTCAACTCCCTCAGCCCCTAGTGTGTATTCAAGCCATGGATTTCCTTCTCCAGTGTCTGGATCCATTTCTGATAGATTATTTGAAATGTAGCTTCCACTACCTATTACTTGACCTCCAATTGATTCTCCATTAGGGTACATATATCCTTTAACTACTTCGCTTAGGTCATAACCTTCTTCTGGTTCTGTTTCGATGAAAACTCTTCCATCAGATACCTTCAGATCATCTGGTGAACATCTAAGCGGTTCTGAGGCTACTTCTTTAATTTCTTTAATCGCACTATCCACTGCCTTTAAAGCAGCTTTTCCTCCCATAAATAAGGATCTACTAGCCGCTGTCTCCCAATCGTATGGAGTTGAATCAGTATCCACTTCATAAACTATATTCACTTTAGAAGGGTCTATGCTAAGTCTTTCAGCAATTAATTGTGCTAAACCGGTTTTGGATCCAGAACCTATTTCGGTAATTCCACTAGTAACATTTACGCTCCCGTCCTCATTAAACATAACTACAATACTTGATCTAGTATTCGGTGGAATAATCGGAGTCTTCCAAAGACTACCAATTCCCTTAGCCCTAATTTTATTATCCTCTATTTCAATTCTCTGGCCTTCATCCCAATTTAACATATCTTTAACATTTTCGATACATTGAGGAAGATCTCCAGTACTGTTATCCATGGGACTATCAGTTGGGGTTGTATCACCCTCTCTTATTGCATTTTTTATTCTTAATTCTGCTGGATCCATATCAATTTTCTTAGCAAGTAAATCTAATGCTCTTTCAATTGCAAAACCTTGTTCAATATGTCCAAATCCTCTAAAAGCTGTTGCATATGGATGATTTGTATATACACATAGAGAATCAGCTTTCACATTCGATATTCCGTAAGGTCCAGTACATGAAACTGCAGCAGCCCTACTAATATTTACAGCATAATCCGCATAAGCTCCACTATCAAATAAAAACCTAATATCTGCAGCTTTAATATCACCATCTTCTGTTGCCCCTATTTTTACTTCTCCTTCAAATCCCATACTACCTGGTGAACTAACAAGATCCTCCTCTCTACTGTTCGCCAACCTTACAGGTCTACCATTCACTTTTTTTGAAAGAAGATAAGCAAGAGCTTCTAAGTAAATTCCAGCTTTTCCACCGAAACCTCCTCCTACAAACGGAGTTTTTACTTTTATTTTATTGTGAGGAATGTCGAAATACAAACTTAGTGAATGCCTAACAACAAATGGCGACTGAGATGCAGTACGTACAATAACTTGATCATCTGAATCAATTTCTGCAATAGTTACTCTAGGCTCCATTGCCACATGATCTTTTTCCTTAAACTCAAATTCATCTTCTATAATAACGTCTGATTCTTCAAAACCCTTCTCAGTGTCTCCCTTCCTAATTTTCGTTCTATTACCTACATTAGTACCTGGTTCAGGATGTATAGCAGGTATTGTTTCATAATCCCCCATATTCTCATGTAGGATAGGTGAATCCTCTTTTAAAGCTTCTTTAGGATTACTAACAGGTTCTAAAGTTTCATAATCTACTTCAATTAAATCCAACGCCTCTTCAGCTTCATGTTCCGTATCCGCTATAACTGCAGCAACTCTTTCCCCATAATGCCTGACTTTATCCTTAGCCAAAGGCCTTTTATCTCCAAGATAAATACCTGTATGAATATCAAAATCTTTACCAGTCACCACAGCACGTACTCCAGAAGCTTCTTCAGCTTTCTCCGTATTAATAGAATTAATTTTAGCATGCGCATGTGGACTAGTTAAAATAGCTGCATGTAAAAGTTCATTCGATTTATAATCATCAGTATACTTCGCTTCACCATTAACTTTTTTAATACCATCTTTTCTAGGATAAGAAGTGTTTATATGTTCATATTCGGCCAAATAATTTACCTCCATCCTATAAAAATTTGACTTGAAATACTAATACTTTTTGGTTCAACCCTAGAAGGTTTAAAATTCGAAGTAAATTAATTAAACAAATTCGAAAATGATATCATCCACTTCCTGGACCAAGGAAACTTAAAGCTCTCCCAAGCTTAACAAAGAGAAGATATTAATTATTGAAAGGATTAAAATGAAATAATAACTTATATAAAATTTAATAAGTTAAAGGATTAAAAGGAAAAAAGTAACGAGTAATACCTAAATAGTGTTAGTATTCATTGATTAATTTTTATGGTTTTCTAAAGTTTCTTCCAGCATATGAAACTGAATTGTTTTTTTCTTCTATTCTTAATAGTCTATTGTACTTTGATGTTCTTTCGCTTCTTGTTATTCCGGTTTTAATTTGTCTAGAGTTTATTCCAACTGACAAATCAGCTAACCATGTGTCTTCTGTTTGTCCTGATCTTTCGGATACTTGTACACTGTATTTTTCTTTATAAGCTAGTTCTGCAGTTTCTAAGGCTTCTGTTAGGGTTCCGATTTGGTTAACTTTAAGTAGAACAGCATTTCCTGCTCCTAATTTCACTCCTTTTCTGAGTCTTTCAGGATTTGTTACAAATAGATCGTCTCCAATTATTTGAATGTCAAGGGTTTCTGTCAATTCTTTAAATCCTTGGAAATCTTCCTCATGAAGAGGATCCTCAATAGAAACTATCGGATATTTCGATACTAAGTCCTCATAAAAGCCTATTAATTCTTCTTTAGTAATAAATTTTCCCATGAATTTATATTTGTCTTTTTTTTCATCGTATAGATGTGTTGCTGCTGAGTCGAGGCTAAATACAAATTTATCTTCGTATCCTAATTCTTCTATAGCTTTCATTTCCTCATCTAGTGCATCTCTAGGATCTTTCATTTTGGCTGGAGTATATCCGCCTTCATCTCCTACATTTAAAGAAGATTTACCATATTCTTCTTCTAAAATATCTCCAAGTTCTTTGTAAACTTCAATTCCTATTCTTATAGCTTCTGAAAAAGATTTTGCTCCTACGGGCATCACTTGATGTTCTTGAAAGTCAAGATTACTAGCGGCTAATAGTCCTCCTTCAATAAGATCTAAAACCGGTACTGGAAGAGCGTAGGAGTTAGTTCCTCCTATATATTGGTAAAGTGGTATATCTAATGCTTTAGAAGCTGTTTTAGCTGAAGCTAATGAAGCTCCTAAGATGGAATTAGCGCCCAATTTTGATTTATTCTTTGTACCATCAAGTTCTATCATGGTATTATCAATTTTTCTTTGGTTTGTAATCTTCATGCCTATTAAAGCTGGTTTGATTTCTTCATCGACGTTTTTTACTGCTTTTCTAACTCCTTTTCCTTTGTATCTCTTTTCACCATCTCTTAGTTCATATGCTTCATGCTTTCCTGTTGATCTACCGCTTGGAACAGCTGCTCTACCAGAGATACCCTCTTTTGTAGTAATTTCAACTTCGATAGTTGGATCTCCTCTGCAATCTAAAATTTCTCTACCTTTTACGTCTACAATTTCAGTATTCAAACTATCACCTAATAATTTTCGTCAAATTTTGATTTAAAAACCTATAAAATTACTGCAAAATAAAGATTCATAACATTAGTCCCAGTTGAATTTGTTATAAAGACATCGTCGAGATTTTCAAGAATATTTTTTGAATCATGAGTTTTAAGGGCATTATAAATATCTAAACCCTTTGATTCTGCTCTTTCTAAAGTATAACCATCTACTATACCGCCTGCAATATCTGTAGGCCCGTCTGTTCCGTCGGTGTCTATTGAAGATATTATTATATCTCTATCTCCAGAGATTTCTAGTGCAGCTCCTAAAGAGAATTCTTGGCTAGGTCCTCCCTCTCCATGATCTGAGCTTTTTATTTTAACTGTTGTTTCTCCTCCGAGTATAAGGATTGAAGGAGGTTTCAAAGGATTTCCTTTTTCTTTTATTTCCTTTGCTATGCTAGCTAAGAAAATACCAGCTTCTCTGCTTTCTCCTTTTAACTTTGAAGTAAGTAACATTGTATTGTATCCTAGTTCCTTAGATTTCTTTTTAGCAGATTCACATGCTATGTTAATGTCTGATAAAATAACGTTATTTATGTTGTAATCCTTGAAATTATTTTCGTTAGGTGTTTCTAATGAGTTATTGGATTTTTCGTTCTTTAAATGTTCTTTTACTATTTTTGGAGTTTTTTTCCATAGATTATGCTTTTTAAGTACATTTATTGCATCTTCGAAGGTTGTGTGATCTGGAACTGTAGGACCCCAAGGATCTCCAGCTATTTCATCTATAACGATTAAATTCGCGATTTTTGCAGGTTGTATTAGTTCAGCTAGTTTGCCACCTTTAATATCTGATAAGTGTTTCCTTACTGTGTTAATATCTTCTATAGGAGCTCCTGAATTTAACAGTAATTTGTTGATTTTTTTAATATGATTTAATTCTATTTTAGAATCTGGAGAGGTCATTAATGCTGAGGCACCACCAGTAATAGTGCAGATTACTAGATCATTACCTTTTGCTTTTTTTGCTATTTTCTTTATTTCTCTGGTATTTTTTAGACTATTTTTACTTGGTATTGGATGTCCTCCTGTGGTAACTGATATATTATTAAGTGAATTTTCCCTATCCTTAATTATTATATGTCCCTCAGTGATTTTGTTGCCTAAAATTTCATTAAGGGCTTTTGCAATTGAGTAGGTTGCCTTTCCTGCTCCTATAACATATATATTTCTTATTTCTTCTAGATTGTATTCGATGTCTTCAATTTTTAAAATTTTGTTTTCAATTTTCACTTTCTTTTTTGTTGCTTTATATGAATTAACAGATTCTACGGCTGATTTGATGACTTTTAAAGTATCTTTTCTTCCTTTTTTGTTTCCATGTGTTTTTATTGCTTCTTCATTAAGTATCTCCATTATTTACTCACTTTCCTATTAATGGTTTGCACTATTCTTCAGGTTCTAATGGGACTAATTCATAGTTTACTACATCTACGAGTCCCTTATCTGTGATTTTAAATTCGGTTAGTGTTGGACATCCTACGAATGCCAAAGTCATGAATGGTGATGGTAATACGCATCCCATTTCATTGGTTTTGTCTCTGATTTTCTTCAGTTTTTCTCCAACTTTTTCGTATGGTTCTTGAGATACTAGGCCTCCTATGGGTAGAGGCAATTCATCCACAATTTCTCCATTATTTGCTATAACTATCCCACCTTCCAGTTCTACTAATCTGTTAATTGCTTTTGATAGGTCTTTGTTTTCAACGCCAACTACTATCATATGGTGAACGTCAGGGGTTACACTTATTGCGATAGCTCCTTCTTTGAGTCCGAATCCCTTAACGAAACCTTTTCCAATGTTAGGGTCTGTTTTACCGTATCTTTCCACGACGGCTACTTTAAGAATGTCTTTATCTAAGTTAGGTTGTATCATGTTATTCTTAACTTCTAGTGTTTCTGTTTCCTTAATGCTAATTATCTGATCTTTAAAAGCTTTTATAACATTTACTTTAGTTTTTTTATCTTTTTTAGTTTTTATATTGAAATCTTCAGGTTTAACTCTTCTTTTCAGTTCTATACTGTTTCTTATCCATTGAGGATAATCAGGGGATTCAAATTCTTTAATTAAATTACCATTTTCTGCTATCATTTCACCGTCTACCATGACTTTGTTCACTGAAAAGGTTTCTAGATCATCTAAGAAGAGTATATCAGCTTTTTTGCCGGGAGTTATACTTCCAACATCTCTATCGATTTGAAGATGTTCAGCAGCATTCAAAGTAGCAATTTGTATAGCTTCTACAGGATCGACACCTTTATCAATAGCCTTTCTAACCATGTAATCAACTAATCCCTCATCATCTATTTCTAAAATATCTTTATCATCAACGCAGAAAACACAATGTCTAGAATCTAGATCTTTTTCTGTGATCACTTTAATTAGTTCTTCTAAGTTTCTCATACTAGATCCTTCTCGAATAACTAGTCTCATACCAAGCCTTAATCTTTCAACAGCTTCATCTAATGTGGTGGCTTCATGACATGTTTGAGCTCCTGCAGCAGCGTAAGCGTTTAATTCATGCCCTACTCTTTGAGGAGCACTACCTATTATCTTCTTATTAGCTTTCTTACCACAATTAATTCTATCATGAAGTGTTTGATCACCATCTAGAACCTTATTTAACTTCACAAGCTCCCCTAAACCAACAACTTTATCCCAAGAAAGAATTTCCTCCAGATCTTCAACAGAAAATTCTTCTCCAGGAGTAACTAAATTAGTTGGCGCAGGTGGAACACCAGTAGATGCATTAGCATAAAGTTTTAAAGGAGTACCATTACCTTCATCTAAAAAAGCCTTCAAACCCTCCTTACCAAGAACATTACCAGTCCAAACCGGATCCCAGAGAACCGCAGTATTACCCTTAGGCAAAACAGCTCTAGCAAATTGAGTAGGGGAAACCATACTAGCTTCAATATGGGTATGAACATCAATCAAACCAGGGGAAAGATAATAATCATCACATTCAATAATTTTTGTATCCTCACCAATAGTATGATCAGCATCCCCAATTAAAGCAATTCTATCTCCCTTAATAGCTACATCAGTATTTTCCATGATCTCTCCAGAATTAACATTAACCAAATTAGAATTTTTCAGAACCAAATCAGCCTTCTCCTCACCCATGGCAGTCAAGGTAAGAGATCTTGAGGTAACAGAACCCTTCATACTTTCATCTTCCATAATATCAAACTCCAAATTATTCAATCTCAAATACAAACAATTAAAAAAGAAATAAAAAATCTTAACAAACTTTAAAGGCATTAAATTAATTTTAAACTAATTGAATTTTATTGGTTTACCTCAGTGAAACTCTCCGTATCCAGGTTCTCCAATAATTTCTCTGTTTTCCATTATAATTTCTCCACGAACCATCGTAAGTTCCGGAATCCCCGTGACCTCCCATCCTTCATAAGGAGTTTGATCACATTTAGAGAACATTTCCTCGGCCTTTATCTCCATAGTATCATCAAGATTCACTACGGTAATATCAGCATCCGAACCAACTGCTAAAGCACCTTTCTTCGGGTATAATCCTAATCTTTTAGCTGGATTTTCAGATATTAATTCAACAAACTTTTTAATTGATATTCTATTCTCTTCAACTCCAAAAGTCAGAATTAAAGGTATTCTAGTTTCTAAACCAGGAACCCCTGCTCCAGCTTCCCAAATATTTTCCCATCCCTTCTCTTTATTAGATTTTGGCAATGGCCAATGATCAGTCGAAATCATATCTATTGTACCGTTTTTAACTCCCTTCCAAAGACTTTCTTGATCCTTTTTACTTCTAATAGGAGGATTAGCCTTAATGTAAGGACCGAGATCTTCCATATCTTCTTTATTAAATAGTAAATGATGGACGCATACTTCAGAAGTCAAATCTATATTACAATCTTTATTTTCTTTAATTACATTTAGACCATCTTCAGAACTCAGGTGATAGATATGTAATGGAACATCAGCTCTTTTTGAGAAAAGAATTGCTTTTGATATCGCTTCTTCTTCGGCAATGGCAGGTCTAGATTCTGGATGTGCTTCAGGATCTCTTCTACCTTCATCTTTCAGTTTTTCTGTGGATTGTTTAACTATCCCCCAGTTTTCGGCATGTACTCCTGCAATAGTGTTGAGTTCACTAATTTCTTGAAATGCTTCCCATAATTTTCCATCGTCGATTCTTTCAAGTTCAGGAATTGATTCCGCCATGTAGATTTCACCGAATACTGATACTCCTTCCTCAACCAATGATCCTAGTTCTCCGATGTTTTTTGAAGTTATTGCACCATTTATCCTAAAGTCTATTAATGAATTTTTTTCTGCCTTATCTTTTATTTTTATAAAATTATTTTTTGTAGTTGATGGAGGATCTGTATGTCCAAAATCCACAACAAATGTTGTTCCCCCAGCCGCTGCTGATTTACTTCCGGAAATCCAGTCTTCTCTATCAGAATACCCCATGTCCATCATATGAACATGAAAGTCCAATCCCCCAGGCAAAACAAGTTTATCATTCAAATCGATTTCTCTATTTGCTTCTAAGGAGGATGACTTATAAATCCCGGAGATTTTCCCATCATTAATGGCTAAGTTGGCCTTTATAACGCCATTTGGAAGAGCTAATTTTCCATTTTTTAATATGAAATCCTCAACCATGAACAATCATCGCCTTTTAATTTTGGACTTATCTTCATACTCAACTAGTTCAATGGCGTCAACTGGGCACCAGGATACACATAATTTACAGCCGTCACAATTTTCTTCATTTACTTTAGCTATTTCTCCATGCATTTTAATTGCATCAAATGAACAAACTCTTTCACATATTTTACATCCTATACAGGTTTCTTTGTCAACCTTTGCATGCATTGGTTCAAGTTCTGATAACTCTTCAGCGCTTGAAAGATTATCTATAGCTGCACCTTTAAAATCGTCAATTTTCTCATATCCCTTTTCTTCCATGAATGATTTAATTCCAGAGTTAATATCATTGAAGATCTCAGTTCCTTCCCATTGTGGGGCAGTCGCTACCTGAATTGCTGAAGCTCCTAACATAATGTATTCTACCGCATCTTCCCAAGTTTCAATTCCTCCTACACCTATGATAGGAATATCAACTGCCTCGAAGGCTTGAGCAGTGCACTTAAGGTTGATCGGTTTGATTGCAGGTCCGGAATAACCTCCAAAAGCGGATAAGTTTAATTCTTCATTTTCAATGTCAACCCCGTGTAATGAATGGACGGAATTTGCTGAAACTAATGCGTCTGCCCCTCCCTTTTCTGCAGCTTTTGCAATATCGTCTATATAAGCATAATTAGGAGTGAGTTTTACAGCAACAGGAACATCAGTACCTTTCTTAGCGTATTCTACTTGTTCTTCAATCAATTTAGGATCTCTACTAATGTGCATACCAGTTTCTTCAACGGGCATAGGACAGGAAACATTTAATTCAACGAAATCCACATATCCAGTATCTGTTACTTCTTCAACAACTTTTTTAGTGTAATTAGGATCAGGATCCGATAAAATACTTGCCATAATAGGAATTCCAGATTCTGCAGTTTCTTCAAGATCTTTATTTAGCCATCTTTCGTATGGGATCGTTGAGAATAATTCTAGGTTTACCATTCCAATTACATCATTATTGTGACGAACTAATTCCATTCGCCCTCTTCTTGGATGATTTGTTTGTTTAGGGGCTATAGTTTTAGGTACAAGGCCTCCTGCCCCTCCTTGTGCACATTCTCTAAGAGTTTTTGAATTCCAACCAACACCACTTGAAGCTAAGTGTACAGGATTGGGAAATTTCACACCAGCAATTTCAACACTCATATCAGGCATATTCTATGTTAGAGAATTCTTCATTATTAATCTTTTTGGATTAAAAATCCTTTAATAATCTTATAATTAAACGTATTTTCTTAAAGTTCTTAATGATAACTCTTAGATATAAAATTTACATAATGAAGATGGAATAATTATAATACTTAATTAATTTAATTAAAAATTAAGCAAAAAAATTCAACTTTGATTTCAAAACCAAAGAATCATAAATATCAAAATTAATAAATCTGAAAGGAAATAAATAATGTTTAATTACATAACTATACTTGCTGTTTCAGCATCAATATTCTACGCAATCCAAGTAGTTTCAGTAGGATATGGAATGGAAAATTACAGAAAAAAATTTCAAGGAACAATAACCTACCCAGCTGCCTTTATAAGCATATTAATAAGCGTAATAATATTCTGGATCGCTCTATGGATAAGCGGATTTCAATTTCAAAGATTGATAACCGAATCAAGAAATCTAATCCCATTTATAATAGCCGGAGTCCTAAACCCAGGAATATTCCAAATAATATACTATGAAGGAATCGACAGAATAGGACCTAGTATAAACTCTGCAATAGTAGCAGCAAACCCTGCAATAGCTACAATAATCGCAATTCAGTTACTAGGAGAAAACCCAACCATCTTCATCATTACCGGAATGTTAATGATAGTATTTGGAGTGATCATAATCCAACTAACAAGAAAATCAGCAAGTGAACAATATGACTCAATTAATACAAAGAACAAAGCAACATTTTACCATCCCCTCTCAGAAGAATATCAAAGAAAAGAAAAACTAAAAAAGATGGACAAAATAGCAAGAGATCTAGCAAATACAAAATTAAAAGATTTCATATACCCAATAATATCCATGATACTATTAGGAAGTTCTTACGTAATAATAAAATATGGATTAACAGACTTCCCCAACTCATTTGTAGCAACATCAATAGCACAAACCTCAGCATTAATAGTATTCGTAATAATAACATTAGCCTACAACGGCGCAAAAAAAGAAAATTTCTATGTCAAAAACAAAAAAACACTAACCGCATTCATAATCGCAGGAGCCTTCGTAGCATTCGGATGGCTAACCAGCTTCACAGCCCTAAAATATGGACAATCAATAATAGTAATACCATTGGCAAACATCTTCCCATTATTCGCACTCCTAATATCCTACGGAATCTCAAAAGAAATCCCAAAATCTCCAAAAATACTATCAGCAATCATAATAATATTAATAGGAACAATAATAATACAAATTACCTAAAAAATAAAAACCCTAAAATAAAGATGTAAAATACTGAAAAAAAAAAACATGAATTAATAAATAATTTTTTTAAAAAAAAAATAGGAAATTAAATGTTAAAGTTATTTTAAATTAATTAAAATGAGTGCAATTATAGTTAATATAATTGAAAATTTCTCCCTACCATTGATCTCTTCCTTAAAAAGAAAAAAACCAGCTAAATTAATTACTACAATGGAAGTAGCACTGAATATAGGAAAAACTAAAGAAGCCTTCATAGAATCCAATGCTAAAATAAGAAAAAAAGCTGAAAAAAGATTTGGAACACCTACAATAGACCCTAAAATCACTTCATTCCTCTCAAAAGATCGACCCATATATTTTAAGAAAATAAAACTAGTTAAGAAGGCTGAAAAAAATACAAACAATAAAAAAACAATCTTAAAATCTATCAAAGCATATTTCTGAAATATTTTGTTCGAAAACTCAGCCAACCCACCGAAAAAAAGCAACAAAATTAAAGAAAATCTAATATCACCACTATCAAAATCTCTAATAGAAACATTAATTAAAACAATCGAAATCAAAGACAAGAAAATTCCAACCCACTGTAAAGGAGTAGGTATCTCGTTCCAAACTAAAATAGAGAAGAAAGTAGGAATTACAATTCCTAACTTTGAGAAAGCCCCAGCCAAACCCACACCATTATGATAAACGCTCTTCTGATAATAAATAAAGGCCAAGAAAAATAGAATCCCTGCTGGAACTCCAACTAAGACAGCCCAGATAATACTAGAACCAGCTGAAAACTTTCCAGAACTGAAAAATATAACATCATAAATCTGATCCATGAACCTATTAGGATTAAAATTTAGAACAGAAATTTTCCTATAAAGAATAATAAGGAAACTAATAATAACTGCAATTAAATAATTGAAGGTTGTGATAGCATGCCTATTCATCTTCCTAGTCTCAGTATACTTAAATATAATCGCTATTGATGAACTACATATTATTGCCAAGGCTAAATAAATCAAAGTAACCGCCACCAAATTTCCTTAAATATCAATTAAGATTTATCTGTGATGATTTCAAATTTATAAATCTATTCTTCTTAATTAATGTTGGATGATTTTTAATGGTTTCAGATGGGATTTTGGAGAAGGTTGAGAGTCATGAGGAGGATATGATTGAGGTTCTTTCCAAGTTAATCACCTTAAATGGTTTGGGGCCTGAGAATGGTGGTGAGGGCGAGGATGAAAGGGCTCAATTTTTGTTAAATGAGCTTAGGAAATATGATTTTTCTGTTGTGGAAAGGATTGATGCTCCTGATGATCGTGTTGAGTCTGGTTATAGACCTAACATTGTAGCCACGATTGAAGGTGTGGAGTCTTCTAAACCTGCTTTATGGTTTCTAACTCATATGGATGTTGTTCCTGTAGATGATGAGGATGAGTGGGATTTTGATCCTTTTTCTCCGGTAATTGAGGATGGGAAGATTTATGGGAGAGGATCTGAGGATAATGGCCAATCTTTAGTTTCAACTCTTTTTGCTGTTATTTCTATTATTGAAAGCGATTTTAAACCGGAACAAGATATTAAACTCTGTTTTGTTTCTTCTGAGGAAACAGGCAATGATTACGGGGTTAAATACTTGTTAGAGCAAAATGTTTTCGGTGAAAATGATCAGGTGATAGTTCCTGATTCTGGAAATTCTACTGGTGATTTTATTGAGGTAGTTGAAAAAAGCATTATTTGGATTAAATTTATTATCAAGGGATGTCAAGCTCATGCAGGCCGTCCTCATAGAGGATTAAATGCTGAGAGAATAGGCTCTGAACTTAGCGTGAAACTCGATAAGAATCTGCATAAGAAATTTCCAGAAGAAGATCCAATGTTTGAACCTGAATATTCAACTTTCGAACCGACATTAAGGGAAATGAATTCTAAAAGTGTGAGTACGATTCCTGG
The DNA here is from genome assembly GCA_964398955.1 of uncultured Thermococci archaeon. Classification (GTDB taxonomy): domain Archaea; phylum Methanobacteriota_B; class Thermococci; order Thermococcales; family CAYNOZ01; genus CAYNOZ01. The sequence goes on from CAYNOZ010000019.1 coordinate 21,435, forward strand.
AACTGTTAATTTAACTTTTGATTGCCGAATATTACCTAAGTATGATATTGAAGAAGTTTTAGAATATATCGAAGTCTTGACAGAGGAAATAAGATCAGAATCTTCAGTAAAAATTGAGAAACAAGTTGTTCAAAAGGAACAAGCTCCTAAAGGAACTGAAAAAAATTCTAAAATCGTAAGAAATTTAGTTAATTCAATAAGGGAAGTGAAAGGAATATCTCCTAAAATTAGAGGATCTGGAGGTAACACATGTGCCTTCTTTTTAAGAAAAAATGGTCTGGATTCAGTAGTATGGAGTACCATAGATGAAACAATGCACAAACCTAATGAATACTCTAAAGTCAGAAATATGGTGAATGATTCAAAGGTTTTCGCTAAATTAATTGAAAGTTACAATGAGTAAAAATTCTTATATTGAAAAATGGACCTTTTTTTGGCTCTAATTTAAATTCAATTTTTTTAAATCTTTTTTAGTTTAATATTTTCTTTATTTTTGGAAGTTTTCAATTTAACTTATAACCGAGAAGTCCCCTTACTCAATCTTTGATTTAGGTAGTGGGTTGAATTGGTATACTTATAAGGTCTTAGTACCTTATGTTAGTTTGTAAGTAGGGGTGCGGCTGAATTCACGCTTGTGGACACTGAGAACCTCTCAAAAAGTTTCCATGATAAGACCACTCCGAGTTAGACCTATGAAGATGGTAACTTGAAGAGAAGTTGCTCTGGAAGCCCTAACTCTTCCTCACGAACCTAAGTGAGTAAGGTAAGAGGAAGAAGTCACAAGTTATATTCGTTATTTTTTAGTTCTTTAATTAATTTTACAAGTTCTTCTACTGATTTTTCGAATAGTTTTTTTCCTTTCTTTTTTGTGGCTTTTCTTGGATCTCCTACAACTCCATTTTCTGTGAATTTTGATGTATCGTAGTCAAATAAGGAGCCGTGTATTGATTTTCCCCAGTTTTCTTTTCCTTTTTCTCTGTCTTCTCTAATTAGTTCTGGTTTAAGATGTAAGACTATTGAGGTTTCGTATTCGTCTGCATGTCCTAGTTCGATATTTAAGGATTTCCACCATTTCCAATTAAGGGCTAGTATATTGTGGTCGTGGTATAGGTTGAGGCAGGTTCCTCTTATGAATCCTCTGTTTCCGCCGTGGCCACTCACTATTATGAATTTTTTTATGCTGCTTTCAGATGCTGATTTTAATATATCTTTTATATAGTCCTGTAATGTGTTCTGGGATACATGTAGTGTGCCTTTGAAGTTTGAATGTTCTTTTGAAATGCTTACTCTTACTGTGGGGAGTAGTAGGGTATTGGTTTTTTCAGTTGCTGTTTTGGCAAGTTCTGTGGCTATTAGTGAGTCTGTTTTGTATGGGGCGTGCTTTCCGTGTTGTTCTGTGCTTCCTACTGGTAGTAGTCCTATTTCTGGTTCTAAATTTTTTAGTTCTTGGGTTGTGATTTCTTCTAATATCATTTTAATTCTATTTCATTTTTGTTTGTTTATACTTAAAATTTTGTGGTATTATTTTTATAGTTATGATGTTTTTTTGAGGATTTTTATTCTTTTTAAATTGTTTATTTTAAATATGAGTTACTTAAATCTTTTATAAATTCAAAAGGTTTAAATATAAAAATTTCTTAATTTATTGTGATATAATGGTTAGTGAATTGAAAGATAAAACGATTCTTGTAACGGGATCAACTGGAAGCTTTGGACCTTTCGTAACAGATTATCTTATTGAGAATGGAGCAGAAGTTATAGGAACTTATATAGCTGATGAAAGAGATGAAGGCGATTACATTGTCGAACCTGATAGAGGATCTGATATGGAATTAATTGCAGAAAGTCCTGAAGAAATAACCTACTACGAAGTAGATTTAACAATACCAGAAGAACTTGAATCTCTTAAAGAAGCAGTAGAAGAAAATCATGGTAAAATCGATGGAATTGTAAACTTAGTTGGAAACTATATGTTAGGAGATATTGAGAAGGCGGACAAGTACCAATTTGAAAAAACTTTCGAGGTCCATGTGACAGCCGCATACCTAACAATAAGAACATTCAGAGATCATCTTGAGGAAAATCACGGTAGTGTAATCAATTTGACAAACGGAAAAGTAGAATACCCTATAAAAGGAGCACTTTCGTTCATAGTTTCAAAAGGAGCAATAAATTCCTTAACCAAAGTCTTAAACAAAGAACTAGAAAACACCAGAGTAAATGCTTTATCACCAATGAGACTAGATCTAGAAGGGAACAGAAGAGAATTTCCTGACGAAGACTTTAGCGAATGGACCGATTTAGAAGATGCTTTAGATTCCATAGGATACTTACTTACTAATGATGAAATTTACGATTCAATATTAACAGTTTAAAAGGTTAGAAGTAAGAAGGACAGAAAATTGTACTTAATTACTTTAA
>CAYNOZ010000020.1:0-23820 GCA_964398955.1 uncultured Thermococci archaeon
TAAAAGACCACCATGCATCAACAAAAACAAAGCAAAAACCTTATTCAACTCATCATGTTCAAAATGATCTAAGGAATAAATCCCAACTAAAGAAAATAGGATCAGCTCCGCTAAAATAAATAAATAACCGTAACCTCCAAAGGCTACTTCAATACCTGTAAATCTAGTCCAACCTCCTACTACTTCTTTAACTGGGTTGGAAAAGCTGAAAAAGAACAACCATGGCGTAAAAATTCCTAATAAAAATATTATCTTTATATATATCTCCTTTTTCGTTACGTATGTTATAAATGGTAGTATAAAGGCTAATATAAATGGAAATATTACTAACAAGGGTATCATTAGCTTTCTTCCTCCATTTTTAGGATCAGAACTAATGCTAATGATGTTAAAGCTACATCTACAACCAAAGTCGTAAGCATTAGAGTTGCAGGCAGAGGATCTACTATAGATTCATTTGGTATTATAGCTATATTGTCTCCCTTAACATACCCTACCCCCATAAAAAATAGAATTAATCCAGTTGACATAACATTTACAGCTAATATCTGTTTTATAGGATTATTTTTAGTTATCAATCCGTAAAAACCAATTAAAATTACCATTATACCAGTTAACTGAGCATTAATCACTTTCAACCCACCTCAACATTATATAAAATAGTAAGGTGAAAGTAGCACCTACCTTTAAACCAACGATTACGTTGAAAATAGGTATGATTCCTCCACTATAAAGAGTTCCAAACTCCCCCTTCGGAATAAAATTATAATAAAAAGCTCCAAATATAACCCCTAGCAACCCAAGTATTAATAGGGAAAAGCCGGATAAACTTTCTATTAATTGTACTTCTTTAAATCTAAATGTCTCTTTAACTCTTTCATAACCATATGCGGTTATTAGTAGTATAACACTAACTGAAAGTATAACCCCTGCTTGAAATCCTCCACCAGGGCTTAAATGTCCATAAACCATCAAATAAGCAGAATAAGTAACTAAAAAGGGGGACAATAGTTTCGTTGTAGTTCTGACTATCTTCGTCATCTTCATTTCTCTTTCCCTCCGAGTAAAAGATAAGATCCGGTTATAGCAGTGAAAAGTATTATAGCTTCACCTAAAGTATCATAAACCCTCCAATCAGCTAAAATCGCTGTAACCAAATTAGTAACACCCACATTATTCCAATTAGAAGCATAATACTGATAACTACCAATATGAGCAACAGAATAATCTAATTGAAGAAAAATATATCCTAAGATCCCTACTAGTATTATGGCAATCATTCTTTTCTTCAACCTTCCACCTCTTCGATCGTGAAGATAAAAACTCCAATTATCAAGGCACCGACTACTATGGCTGATAATGCAACATCAGGAGCCTCCAATTGGAATAATGTAATTACAAATATCAAACTTAACAAAGAAAACTCAATAACCGCCCCAATTAAATTTTTTTCTTCTATGACTGCTATTGACAAAATGATCATTGAAACCAAAAGTATTTCATGGATTATCTCGTGCATAGATATCCAACTCAACATCAGGCTTAACTCCACATAGATATATTCCCCTAGCAATTGCATGAGCCACCATAGGATTAACCATGGCTATTAAAAATGCCAATATTAGAAATTTTGCTTTAATCATCAAAGGAGCATCTATTGATATAGCTAATGCTAGAAGTATACTCATTGCTCCTCCTGTGTCACACTTACTTGCAGCATGCAATCTAGTAAAAACATCTGGGAACCTTAAGATACCAATAGACCCAAAAAACATAACGAAGGATCCCAACAACAATAAAAAATTATCAATCACACTTCTTCCTCCTTTCAAAATGCTTTGATAATATTAAACCACCAACCCCATTAACCATTAAAAGAACTATAGCCAAGTCTATTAAAAAATATTCATCATTTATAACAGAAAATAATGCGATAATCACAACAACCTTTGTAGTAATAGTATTGAGACCCACTATCCTATCAGCTAAGGTAGGTCCAAACAAAACTCTATAAGAGATCATAAGACTAGTAATGATTAGTAAAATCACTACCCAACTTAAAAAATCGATATTTACCAAAAAATTTTCTTCAACCATTCCTCTACATCCCCCTTTATCTTATCTCCAGCTCTTTTTCTTTCCATAGTCTTTACATCGATCCAATGTACATATAAGTATGATTCATTAAGACTTTCTTTTACATCTAAAGTCAAGGTCCCTGGAGTAAGTGTAATTGAATTAGCTAATATTGTTATGCCTGTATCTGAATTGAGATCAGTATCAATCTTTATCACTCCTGGATTAATATCCATAAAAATTACATTCTTAATCACTTTAAAATTACTCTCTAATAAATTAAATGCCATTATAAGCACATATTGTGGCAAATAGAAGAAAATAATATAGAAGAGCTTTTGTAATATGTTCCCAGTGTATCTTATATCATCAGTTAACATATCATACATAAATGATGATATAATCAAAGCTATGACAGAACCTAATACCAAATTCTGCCATCCAAAGTTCGCACTTACTATGATCCAGAATATAAATAAAATAACCCATGTAAATACTATCCTTTCCCATTTTGGGAGCTTTTGAGCCTTATACCTCTCTAAAGAAGCTCTTTTCTTGATTTCTTGTATTCTTTCTTTCAAATAAAAGGAGATGCGACTCATATTCTAAACTGAATCTTTAAGTTTAAAAATTCTTTCGGATTCAAAAAAATTCAAGTTCTTAAAAAACTTCTTACTTCTTAAATTACACAAGATAGTTTATTTTTAAACTCTGATGAGAAAATCTTTTAAATTTTTATGATCTAAATTTATTTGAGGTAAACCTATGGAGGGAATGAAATATTCAGATTATGTAGACTATAATTACGAACCTAATAAGGATGAATTGATCGCCTTATTCTATATAGAACCCAGAGAAGGATTAAGTTGGGAAGATTCAGCTGGTAGAGTTGCATCAGAGAGTTCTAACGGTACTTGGGCTGAACTAAGCGTTGATTCTAGAATAAAAAACATGAGAGCAAGAGCATTTGAAATTGACACTTCTAATAATCTAATTAAAATAGCATATCCACCTGAACTATTCGAAGCAGGTAACATGCCTCAGATTTTATCAGGAATAGCTGGGAATATTATGGGCATGAAAGCTGTAGATAAGATAAGACTAAAAGATTGTAAATGGCCTAAATCACTGATTAAAGAATTTAAAGGCCCTCAATTTGGAACTTCAGTCAGAAATAAAATATTTAATGCAGATGACAGGCCTATTACAGCAACAGTACCAAAGCCCAAAGTAGGGCTTACAACTGAACAACATGCTAAAATCGGTTACGAAGCATGGACAGGTGGAGTTGACCTTCTTAAAGATGATGAAAACTTGACTAATCAAAACTTTAACCAGTTCGAAGATCGAGTTATTAAGAGCCTTGAGATGAGAGACAAAGCCGAAGAAGAAACAGGAGAAAAGAAAAGTTATCTGATAAATATTACCGCAGATTCTAATGAGATGATAAAAAGAGCTGAATTTGTTAAAGAACATGGTGGAGAATATGTAATGGTGGATATAATAACAGCTGGTTGGGCTGGACTTCAAGCAGTAAGAGAGAAAACAGAAGATTTAGGTTTGGCAATACATGCTCATAGAGCTATGCATGCGGCCTTTGATAGAATACCAACTCATGGAGTATCAATGAGATGTATAGCTCAATTCGCTAGAATAGTGGGAGTAGACCAACTTCACACAGGAACAGCTAACCTTGGTAAATTAGAAAATGAGGATACTGTAGGAATAAATGATTGGATGTACTCAGAACTATACGGATTAAACGATGTGCTACCAATGGCTTCCGGAGGTCTTCATCCAGGTATAGTACCGAAGTTAATTGAAAGGACCGGAAAAAATATAGGAATCCAAATTGGAGGAGGAATACACGGCCATCCAGATGGAACTCACGCTGGAGCAAAAGCCTTAAGACAAGCCTTAAATTCTGTAATGGAAGATATAGATATACACGAGTACGCCAAAGACCATCAAGAACTTAAAAAAGCCTTAGAAAAGTGGGGACATGAAACCCCAATATAAACCCTTTTTCATATTTACTTTCTTCAAATATCTAGTTTGAATTAAATGGTCTTTAACTTATTACCGAGAAGCCTTCTTCCTTAATCTTTGATTTAGGTAGTGGGTTGAATCGGTTCACTTCTAAGGTCAAAGACATTATGTTATTTAGTAAGTAGGGGTGCGGTGAATTCACGGTTGTGGGCACTGGGTACTTCTGACCAACTGTAATAGTAACCCTCATCATCTTCTTTGATGATGTTTTGTTGGTTAAGTTTAGTGGATGAAGGAAGAAATTCTACAGAAGTTTTCGGATAAGGGTCACTCTGAGTGAGATCTGTGACGATGGTAACTTGAAGGGAAGTTGCTCTGGAAGCCCTAATCCTTTCTCACGAACCTAAGTGAGTAAGGTAAGGGGAGGTAGTCAAATTTTGTGGATCTGAAAGATGGTTTTTTAGTGGTTAAGATAAAAATTCTTTTATTGTTTCGTGTTCTTATTTAAATGGTAGTTATGAAAAGAGATCTTGATGAAGATGATTTGGAAGACTCTGGTTTTGAGGATTTGGAGAAGGATCTTGAGGATATAGCAAAGAAGAAGAATCTCCGTAGGGATGCTGAGGAAATGGCTAAGGAATCTTTAAAGGATATAGTTCCTGACAAGGATGTTTTAACGAAAATTGAAGAAGGGGATAAGGATATTGACGAATTATTAAGAGATGCCACTTTTAAAGGTAAAGCAAATAGTTTAGGATATAATAAAAGAAGAGAACAAAAAGTTTTACTGAAGAAAGCTTTAAAAGAACTGAAAAATAAATTCTAAAATAATTGGAAAAATATAAACAAGATCATAGACGATTCCAGAAAAAATAGAAATAACAATAGATACGTTTAATTAATTTATAAGGTGTTAAGATGGAGGAATGTGATTACTGTGGAAAGGAAACAGAACTTGCGTTCAAATGCAAATACTGTGGAAAAGTCTTTTGTGCAAAACATAGACTTCCAGAAAATCACGAATGTCCGGGACTGGAAGAAGAAAATGAGAAATTAAGGGATAATGGAAAGATAATGGCTCCAACACCGAGCGAAAAGAAAAGAAATACAAGAAATAAATCTAATAATTTATTAGGAAAAGTTGGAAGTATTCCGAATGACTTAACTAATAAAATATTTAAACATGGTATAGCTTACACATTAATCGGTATTACAGTTATTTCCTACATTTTGCAAGGATTGATACCCGGATTTGGAAATTTTATGGTAATACATCCTGGATCTTCAGAATTCTTAGCACCTTTATCGGGATTACAATCAACTCAACCTCTGAGCCTTTTTGAAGTATTATCTAATGTTTTAATCAATCGTCCATGGTCCATAATAACTAGCATTTTTGTTCATGGAAGTTTAGGACATCTTTTCATAAACATGCTAATATTATTTTTCTTCGGACCTGAACTTGAGAAAAGAGTAGGGAAATCCAACTTCCTTAAAATATTCTTTTTAGCTGGAATAGCAGGTAGTTTAGGGCACGTAATTTTCACCTATGTAATGTCTATAATAAATTATCCTATTTATATACCAGCATTAGGAGCTTCAGGAGCAATTTTTGGAGTTTTTACAGCATTAGCTTTTATAGCACCGGATATAAGAGTATTAGTGTTCTTCCTAATACCTGCGAAAATAAAGCATGTACTCATCTTCTACATAATATATAACATTTACCAAATGATAGCAGTACCTTATGGAGGAGTTGGAAACGCAGCTCACTTAGCAGGAATACTTATCGGAATATACTACGGAAAAAAACTAGAAAAACACAGTTACAACAGATTCAACAATATACTATGAAGATAGCCTGTTCAAATCGCTCATTAAGAAAATACCCATATTAGATAGGATAGTAAAATTTCAAGTAGATATGTAAGAACTACCTTTTAAATAAAATCTTAATAACCGATCTTTTCCTTCTTTAATTCCAACCCTACTACTTTTGCCAATATCATAGTCTATATTCTGTCTTTCAAAATAAAGTAAATCGCCAGACACATCAACACCGTTAAAATTTTTATCAACTTCGAAAGCTTCTGTTAACTTGCCTGGACCATTGGTAATATCTTCATCTCTACCTCTATTTTTCTTTAGTATCCCAATCCCCTTAACAGGTTTAACAGATCTTATTAAAACAGCTCCAGGAACTCCCTTTTCTTCAGTTACAACATTCAACAAATAATACATCCCATAACAAAGATAAACATAGAAATATCCGGGTTCTCCATACATTATTTCATTTCTATCTGTTTTACCATTAGAAGCATGGGAAGCCGGATCATTTTCACCATAATAAGCCTCAGTTTCAACTATCATACCCTTTAGTACAGTATCATCGGCATTACGAACCAGAAGTGATCCAATTAAATCTTCAGCAACTTTTTTTGTATCCCTTGAGAAATAATTTTTATTTAATTTCTTCACAATATAACCTCGACACATTTGATGAAAAATAAATATATAATACTTTAAGATTTAAATCCGGTTATTAATACCAATTTTTCAAAAAATAGTTTTTCATTTGCTGTTACTTCAAAATTATAATTTAATTCGTTTAATTTAGTTTTAGTTTTTTTTATATCCGATATAGATGATTGTATTAACTGAAATTTACCTTCTTTCTTTAGATGATTACCCACATTTTGTATAAATTTATCTGTAATTTTCCTTCCATCCGGTCCTGAGCTCCAAGATAGATCAATATCTTTTTTTTCATTTAATAATTCTTCCTCTGGAAGATAAGGAGGATTAAAAAGTATTAAATCGTATTTTCTATCTAAATTTGGAAAAAGATTAGCTTTTAGAAATTCTACATTATCTATTTCGTTTAATTTAGCATTTTCTTTGGCTAATTGAACTGCTTTAGGATTAATATCTGTCCCCCATACAAATTTAGATTGTTGTGCTGCTATTAAGGATACATAACCTGAACCTATACCGATTTCTAATACTTCATCTTTTTCAGAAATGATCAAATTATCCGCTAATAAAAAAGAATCTTCTGATGGAGAGTAAACCTTTGGATCTGATTTTAAATTAATATCAGAAAAATTATTTGGGGCTCCGTTGGTGCTCATGTCATCATCTCTCAGTTGGCTTGCTATTCTTCATCGCCCCTTTACATATAAAATTGAACTATTTGTGACATTCTCCCCGACCTGAATGACGGGGCTTCCCACACGGAAACTCCGTGGTTCCTTGGGAACCTCGGGTTTACAGCCGACAACTGCTGGGAGTGCCACACCCCCGTTACCACTTTAAACATGGTTATCTTATTTTTATGTCGGTAGTTGATACTGTCTCATTACATCGGGCGGACAAACCGCCTTAAGTAGTTATTACTCAATGGTGTTAGTACTATTTAAGTCTTTGGTTGGGTGTATCCTCTCCCTAAAGGACGAGATCTTACCCAACCACAAAAGTTAAGAATTGCTAAAGAAAAATCTCAATTTAAGGTTAAAAGATTTATAGGAAATAAAAGATAAAAAAACTTATTTAACCGTACATTACTCCTTTTTCTGGTTCTGTTCTTTCTACTTCTTGTAGTACTTCTTTCATTGAATCTAAAAAGTCCTCATGTACTACGAATTCTCTATCTTCTCTTACTGCATTCATTCCAGCTTCGGTACATATTGATCTGAGATCTGCACCTGTGCTTCCGTCCGTTAGTTCTGCGATTTTTCCTAAATTCACATTTCTTAGGTTCATATCTCTAGAATGTATTTTAAGTATTTCTTTTCTACCTTCAAATACCGGTCTTGGTATCTCTATCTTCCTATCAAATCTACCTGGTCTCAGTATGGCTTCATCTAATATGTCTATCCGGTTAGTAGCCCCTATTATCCTTACATTTCCTCTGGGATCAAAACCATCTAGTTCTGAAAGTAGTTGCATCATCGTTCGGTTTACTTCTCTGTCACCGCCAGTAGTTTGATTCATTCTTTTTGATGAAATTGCATCGATTTCATCGATAAATATTATTGCTGGGGATTCTTCTCTAGCAAGGTTGAATACTTGTCTTACTAATTTTGCACCTTCTCCGATGTATTTTTTCACCAGTTCTGATCCTACTATTCTAATAAATGATGCATTCGTTTCCCCTGCTACTGCTCTTGCCAGTAATGTTTTACCGTTTCCTGGTGGTCCATAAAGTAGAACGCCATTAGGGGGTTTTACTCCTACTTTTTCCATTTTTTCTGGTGATGTTAAGGGTAATTCTACTGTTTCTCTTAGCTTTTTAATTTCTTCTTCGAGACCTCCAACATCTGTATATCTGGTCTCGGGTCTTTCAACCATCTCCATTCCTTTAACATCTGGTTCTTTTTCATCTGGAAGGACTTCCATTACGGTCATACTTCTTTGTTCCATTCCAATAAGGGAACCAGGTTCTAATTCATCTTCATCTACTGAGTCTGATATATTTGCAACAAATCTTAGACCATTTGAATTTTCAACTATGGCTCTTAAACCATCAAGCATTTCAATTAATCTACCTGCATATAGAGGAGGCTCCTTATGTTTATCTAATTCACTTGATAATTCCTCGTTCTTATTTCTAAGCCTCTCTACTTCGAATTCAAGTTTCCTTATTTTGTTTTTCAACTGTGATACTTCATCTGACACTCTTACTGACCTCCACCTATTTTAGGCATAATATATAAATAAAAGTTTTGGTATTTTAGATTTGGAAGGGAAACACCATGCCAACTTGCGAACTTTGCGGTGCCGAAACTGGTCCAAGTTTCAAAACTGGGTACGTTCAAGGAGTTGAAATGATCCTTTGTGAGAGCTGTTACAAAAAACATGCTAAATCTGGCTCTGACACAAGTTCGAAGGGATCTAAAAGCTCTAAAACAGGTAAAAAGAGTAAATCAAAATCGAAAAAGTATTCAAAATCAAGTAAATCTAAGTCTAGATCTAAAACAAAAAGTAAAGGAAGTAGTAGAAAAAGAGGTATAACAGAAGAAGATATAGTAATGAACTATGGAGAGAAAGTAAGGGAAGCAAGAGAAAAAAAAGGCCTTACTCAAGAAGATGTAGGTAAAAAAATAAATGAGAAAGCATCCGTGATACATAGAATAGAATCAGAACATATGGAGCCTTCGATTTCTTTAGCGAAAAAATTAGGGAAAGAGCTTGGAATAAAATTAGTTGGAAAGGAAAGTATGGATTATAAGAAAGAAAATAAAGATTCTGAGGGCGATGATGTAACTCTAGGAGATGTTGCTGATATAAAAAAATCTTAATCTATTTTCATTTTGGATGAAAAGTTTCAACGAAAGGTATGAATGATTCTTTTAATGTAAATTATAAGATTTCTTAATTAATCATATTTTTTATTTAATCAACTCATTTATAGGTAAGTAAGAAAGACTTTTAAAAATATTATTCAAATCAACTAGAAGTAGAGGGATATAATGCAGGTTGAGAGAGAAGATTGGGAAGAAAATTTCAGTGAATGGTATAATAACATTATTAAAGAGGCTGATTTAATTGATAAGAGATATCCGATTAAAGGAATGAGTATTTGGAGGCCTTATGGTTTTAAAATAATGAAGCAGATAGAAGAAAGTATACATGATGAGGTTGGCATGAAAAATTATGAAGAAGTCCTCTTTCCTTTACTAATTCCTGAAAATCAATTCGAAAAAGAAGCTGAACACATTAAAGGATTTGAAGATGAGATTTTTTGGGTCACAAAAGCTGGAAATAATGAATTAGATCAGAAACTTGCTTTAAGACCCACTAGTGAAACAGCTATGTATTCTACTTTCGATTTATGGGTTAGATCTCATACTGATCTGCCTTTAAGAACCTATCAGATAGTTAATATGTTTAGATATGAGACCAAGCATACTCGGCCATTGATCAGAGTAAGAGAAGTAAGTAGATTTTTTGAAGGACATACATGTCATAAAACCTATGAAAAAGCGGAAAAACAAATAGAAGATAACAAAGAAATAATGAAGAACTTAGCTGATGATTGGGCCTTACCTTATTTAGAATTAAGAAGACCGCCTTGGGATAAGTTTCCAGGAGCCGATTATTCTCTTGGAGTAGATGTTCTCATGCCTAATGGTCGAACTCTTCAGGTAGGTACTATACATCAATATAAACAGAACTTTGCCAAAGCTTATGACATTACTTTTGAAGATGTAGATGGTGAACATAAATATGTACATCAAACGACATATGGGATGAGTGAAAGACTCTTAGCTGCAATTATTTCATTACATGGGGATGATAATGGATTAGTATTACCTCCTACCGTGGCCCATCATCAAGTCGTAATTGTTCCAATTTTATTTGAAGATACTAAGGAAGAAGTTCTAGAAGAAGCTAATAAAATTAAAACTAGTTTAGAATCTAAGGGCATCAGAGTGAACTTGGACGATAGTGATGAACGTCCTGGCAGCAAATTCTTCCATTGGGAGAAAAAAGGTGTTCCATTAAGGATTGAAATAGGGCCGAGAGATATTGAAGAGAATAAGGCCGTATTAGTAAGAAGGGACACAATGGAAAAAGAAGAAGTTAGTTTAGATGAAATTGAAGTCAAAGTAGAAGAATACTTCGGCAAAATCATGATGAAATTAAAAGAAAGGTCTGAAAAGATATTAGAAGAAAAAACAGTAAAAACAAGTGAACTCAAAGAAGTTGAAAAGTTGATTGACGATGGTAACATAGTGAAATTATCATGGTGTGGCGAAGAAGAATGTGGGCTTGAGATGGAAGAAAAAACTGATTCAGATATGTTAGGAATAATTGAAAACGAAGAAGCTCATGGGAAATGTGATGGGTGCGGAAAAGAAGCGAAACATAAAGTTTACTTTGCCAAAACCTTTTAATTCTATTTTTAAATTTTTAACTTAAAAAATCTCCTGAACCCCAATCTTTTATCATTATGCTAAGAGCTTTGGGATTTTCAACATTATTTACCTTTAATCCCCAAATAAACTCTCTCAAATCTAAGAAATCCCCTATTATCTTTTCCAACTCTACGATTGTTAATTTTCTATTTACAAAGATATCAAGCATGCCTCTATCCCATCTACTTGAATCTATTAACTCACTACACGACTTGTACCTTATAAATCCAAAACCGCCTTCAATTAGATTTTTCAAATCAGCAAGATCCACATTTACTAAACCATTTTCATCTATGCTATTAACTAACCTTTGAAGAGGTTTTTCGCCTTTATACCCGAATAAAACAGATAAAAAAGGATCAAAATTCTTCCTAATAACTTTAGGATCAGGAAGGCTTTCTCCTTGAGATAAGAAAACAATTGCTACATCCTTATCTTCATCAATAGAATCCAAATTGAATTCAGTCTTCCAATCATCGTACACCTTAAAAGAAATTAAATTTTGATCCCTAATTTTAATAGGTTTAAAATTACTCATCTATATTTTTTCTCCTAACATTCCAACTTTAACTCTTCACAAGCTTCCTTAGGATCATCAGCCGACGTAATTGAACTTCCAACGATAGCAACTTCAGCCCCCATTTCCTTAACCTTACCAATAGACCCTTTGCCCAATCCTCCAGCAACTGCAAAAGGAATATTGATCTTATCTGAAACCTCTTCCAAGCTATCAAGAGGTGATTGGCCCTTTTTCTGCTGATCTATTCCTGTATGAACAAGAACATAATCGACGCCTAACCCCTCTAATTGCTTTGCTCTATCCCCTAAATTGTCAACACCAATTAAATCCGCCATAATATCAACATGATATTTATCACCAGCTTCCACAGCCCCTTTCACAGTAGCATCATCAGCTATGCCTAAGATAGAAACAACATCAGCACCCTTCTTTGCCGCTAATTCTACTTCTAAAAAACCTGTATCCATTGTCTTCAAATCTGCAACAATAACTTTATCAGGAAAAGTATCCTTCAAAACTTTAACTACTTCCATCCCCTCATTCTTAATTAACGGAGTACCGGCCTCAATCCAATCAACTCCACCACTCACAGATTTCTTAGCTATCTCAACCGCTTCTTCAATATCAACAAGATCCAATGCAACTTGAAGTTTCATTTTACCATCTAAAAACTATTAAAATAACAATTATTTAACTTATTTGGTGAGAAGTACCTCACTATCAAAAAAGCTAAAAAGTGATGAAGGTTCAAAATCTAAGACCCAAAAAATTCAAAATACTCTTATTCTTATCTTTGCGATTGGGTAAGACTTCGCCCTTTTAAGGAGATAGTAAACCAATCTAAACTTTTAATAGCTTCAAAACTAGTATTAAGTATCAGATACATGGAAGTTTGTGATAAAACATTTCCCCAAGTCTTTGCAGCAAGTGCGGCGAAGTTAAAATTTTCGAGGTATGAATCCTTCTTTAGATGCGAATAGTGAAAATTGCAATGCCCTTGAACTCCATAGAAAAGACCCAAACTCTCCCTATTCTAGGTGTAATTTGGCAAGCAAAAGAGAATCAATAATGACTATGAAGTTAATGCTCTTCACTTTACATCACTTTCATGGTAACTCCTCAACCTTAGACTAGGAGGGGGTGAATGGTGGAAGCCTCTTCCTTCAAAAATGGGAGGATTTAACATTAGATTCTAAGTCTTTTTTATTTTGACGGGCCGGGAGGGATTTGAACCCCCGACCGACAGGTTAAGAGCCTGTTGCTCTGCCGGGCTGAGCTACCGGCCCAAATTTAGGTATATGAAGATTATTACATTAAAAAATCTTTCGGGTTATATTAGTATTTTTCTTTTCACATTCTGTTTGGCGCTTCGATTCCCATAATGTTTAATGAATCTTTTAGTACGATTTTTGTGGATTTTACTAATGCTAATCTCCATTTTTTAGTTTCTTCATTATCTGTTAGAACTTTACAGTCTCTGTAGAATTCATTAAAGGTTTGTACTAGATCATTAACGTAATGTGAGATTAGGTGGGGTCTTTTTTCTTTTGAAGCTTCTTCTATTATTCTGGGGTATTTTGTAAGGTTTTTCACTAATTTTTTTTCTTGTTCTTGTAATTCTAGATTTTTTGGTATTTTTGTCTGTTTTATGTTTTTATTCGATTTTCGTAGTATTGAAGAACATCTTGCGTGGGCGTATTGAATGTAAGGGGAGCTTTCTCCTTCTAAGCTAAGTGCTTCGTCCCATTTAAATACTAATTCTTTTTGAGGGTTTTTCTTTAGTAAATTGTATCTTACAGCTCCAATACCAACTTTTTCTGCTATTTCTTTAATTTTCTCTTCACTTAAATCAGGATTTTTCTCTTTAATGACTTCTTTTGATCTACTTACTGCTTCTTCTAGTACTTTATCTAGTGAATAACCCTTCCAAGTTCCTTTACGACCTGAAAAGCTTTGTTCTGGGAGTCTTGCTAAATCATAGGCTAAGTGATAAGAATTTTCAAATTCTTTCTGATGATCTAGTAATTTCAACCCTAGAGCTACGATCTTCTGCGGATACTTTTGCTCAGAACCAACTACATTTACCACTAGATCTGATTTTTCATTTTGTTTTGTTTCGCCTTTAGAATGTGTGGACCAAGTATCTTGTTCATCAGTATTTTCGATTATTTCTCCCCATTTTTTGTAATTCATTTTTGAGTTTACCAAACCAAACTTCCACATTTGATAAGCGATATCTTTAGCAGTATAAGTTGCTGTTCCGTCAGATCTTATTAATACTTTATCAGGATTCTCCATATGCGGGAAATAATCTTCTAGGTGCATCACAGTACAACCTGCATTTTCGCCGGTTTCCTCTTTAACAAAATTTTCAGATTCTTTAATTTCTTCAAATACTTCATTAAAAATTCCGGATGATATTATGTCGCTTTCCCAACATAATAGATCGTATTGAATATTCATTCTACTTGTGGTTTCCATTTGAGCCTCTACGCATTTTTCAACTATTTCTCTTCCTTGTTCTGATCCTTCTTCTAATTCTTTCACAATTTCTCTTATCTCATGATTTTCACTTTCTAATTCTTCATGGACTTTTACGTATAGGTCCCCTAGTGCGTGGTCAAACTTTTTATTATCAATTTCTAAGTTTCTATAACCCCATAAGACTTTAGCAACCTGCAAACCTAAATCATCAATATAATTTTGTATTTTTACTTCGTAACCAGCTTTATTCATTATTCTACCTAATGTATCCCCTAAAATAGAGTTTCTGGCATGTCCTATGTGTAGAGGCTTGTTAGGATTTACTGAAGTATGTTCGATTGTAACTACTTGGTTTTTTCCAGTTTTCAAACTGCCAAAATCATTTTCTTTTTTAATTATCTCATATATCTTATTAAAATACTCTTGATCCTTAAAGAAGAAGTTTACATACCCATTTTCTATTTCTATATTTCCTACTTCTTCAAGTTTTATTTCTTCTTTTATTTTTTCAGCAATTTTATTTGGACTCATTTTTAATTTTGAGGCTAATTTAAAAGCAACTGGAGTTCCTAAATCTCCTAAATTCGGGTCTGGGGTTTCTTCTAACTCTACTTCAACCTCATCTACATCCCAGGAATTAATTAATTCTTTTAGTTCATCTTTAATCTTCTCTTTTTCCATGGTGACACCTTTAATTTATCGGATATCTTAATAAAGCAGCAACTCCATTAAATGTATTAATTAACTGTTTCCCTTCGTCTGTATCAGTAGAGATCATTTCTACGTCAGAACCTATATTATCTGCATCTTCCATGAATATATCCATTAATTCTTTCTTTTGAACATCAACATTTGTACTACCACAGTTAGGGCACTTAAATTTATCTTTATTTCTTGCTTTGTGGCCTTCAACAATTTCTTCCCCGCCGAATCCGCAGTCATTGCATTCAACTTTAACATTGAACTGATCGAATCCTTCTGAAATAAGAAGTTTATCTACGGCTCCAAGTTTAATAGCTCTTTGAACTTCTTTTACTCCATAGGTAACTAATTTAGGTTTATTTACTAATTTCTCCATAAAGTTTTCCATTAACTCTCTTTCTTTTGTGACTTCCTGATCTTTTAGTATATCGGAGGCCTTTCTAACCATTTCTTTTAGTCCATATTCACCGTTATAACTTACATTTACATTACCAATTATCTCCTGTTGCAATTCATGGTGAAGGTAATCTCCGTCAATAAACTGATCTTTCGTGCCTCCAGGACCTCCCACTATAATACCATTCAAATCCATTTCTTTAAATATTCTATCAGCGTGTTCACCAATTTTCAATAGGAAATTATGGGTCATTTCCTCTCTAATTCTTCTATACCTCTGCTGGGATTGTCCGCCGGCTTTAGTTTTCCCAGGAACATTAGATGTTAATTTATCTTCCTTTACTATTCTCTTCCCTCTTAATGTGCCAATAGTAGCTTCTTTCTTTTCAATTATCATTAATCCGTAAATATTTTCATGATAAGCCATATCAAGTAAAGGCTCTAAATAAAACTCCTTGTCACACATATAATGTTTCATATCAATTGGCCTAGGAGGGATAATTGAAAAAAGTTCAATATTTTTCTTAGACGGATTATCTGATATGTTGCCACTAAAAAGAACTAATCCATTTTCAGGAGTTTCTTTAGTTCCTTTCAAATATTGGACGATTTTATCTAAGGCTGCTTGCACATTTTTTCTTGTAGATTTAGACTTAATATTTTGAGCTGTTTCTCTTTCCTGTTTCATTTGAGTAAGAGCTTTATTAATATTATAGCCTGAAGGAATGTAAAGCGATACGAGTTCCGTATTTCTACCTCTATACTCGGATATCTCGTCTAATTTTTTCCTAAGTTTATATAGTTCTCTCGAATTATCTCCCACTCTCGCACCTCACATAGAATCATAACCCTTTTAATAAATTATTTCCCCAAGCAATTAACAAAAAATTTATAAATTGGTGAAGTTTGTGAAGACCATGATAAACTATCAAATAGGGGTTACGGATTACAGATATTAATATATAATCGCATCATAAAACAAGGTACACGGAGAATGTTTAATTTTGTAATAAAGTTATCTTAATTTAAATAAAGTAAATAGGAATGATCAAAAAGATGTTTCACAACTACAATTTAAATATGATTAAATCCGATTTTATATCTGGTTTATCAGTCGCAGCACTTGCATTACCACAGAATATGGCATACGCTCTTATTGCTGGAGTTAACCCTATATATGGTTTATACACTTCCATAGTTTCAATGTTAATAGCTACAATAGTTGGGGACTCGGATTACATGGTTGTAGGCCCAACTAACTTAATGTCTATGGCTATAGCTAGTAATTTAAGTGCATTTAATGCCGTTAATGTTTCTTATCTAGAAGTAATTATCGTTCTAACTTTAATGGTTGGAATTTTTCAATTTTTATTTGGGTTACTAAGATTAGGAAACTTAGTAAATTACGTTTCTAGGCCTGTAATTATCGGTTTAACCATTGGAACAGCAATACTTATCTCTGCTGGCCAACTGGAAAATCTATTAGGACTAAATATCCCTAAATCATCAAATCTATTTTCTATGATCTACTTAATAATCCAAAATATTGAAGAACTGAATCTAATATCCTTGCTAATAGGATTAGCTACAATAGGTATGATAATAGGGATAGAAAAAATCAATTCTGATTACCCCTCCTATTTGCTTTCAATATTAATAAGCACCTTATTGATTTATATATTTTCACTTAATTCCGATATTGCCTTAGTAGGTAATGTACCTGCTTCTTTGCCGAAGCCTCATATGATAAATTTTAGTTTTAAGTTAGGAAGAGAGCTTTTCAGCAAATCTCTTTCAATTGCTATTATAGGATTAATTCAATGCTTAGCAGTGGTTAAATCATTAGAAAATAAATCAGGACAAGAAGTAAATGTTAATCGAGAATTCATGGGTCAAGGAATTATAAATATAGGAACAGCTTTCTTCAGCGGATTCGCAATTTCAGGTTCATTCACCAATTCTTTCGCAAATCTACAATCAGGAGCAAAAACAAGAATCTCTGAATTCTTCACCGCTATATCCATAATCATCTTCATAATAATCTTCAACCCTTTAATAGAATACATACCAATTTCCAGCCTCTCCGGATTAGTCATACTAGTTGCAATTCGGATGATTGACATCGAAGAAATAAAAGAAAGTTTTAAAGCAAAAAAATCTGATGCATTAATCTTCCTCACAACTTTATTTACCACAATAACTGCACCAAGACTAGAGTACGCAGTATATTTAGGAGTTTTAATTTCACTTATAGTAGTAATAAAAGGAAGTAGCAATGTAGATATGGATCATATGATATATGATAGAAATGCGAAAAACAAACTTCATAAGAAAAAACCCTCAGAATCTGAAGATAAAAAGTATAAGATAGTGGATTTAAGCGGTAAATTAGATTTTAGCGCATCTGAAAACCTTAAAGAAAAACTAGAAAACCTATATGAAAACGAAGGGACCTTCATAATAAGAATGAGAAACATCGAAAGAATCGATCTAACTTCGCTCAAAGAATTAGACAGATTTATAGATAGGGTAAAGGAAAATAAAGGAAAAGTAATACTCACTGGAATAGGAAATGAAACTTATAAAAGCTTGAAGGAGCTCAACATCGACAAAAAATTAGGAAAATCAAATATATATGAATCAAGAGATGAAATTTTGTCTTCAACGATTGATGCTGTGGAGAATATCGAGGATTTTGAAGACAAAGATATAATAAAAAGCAAAAGATGGAAACCATCCCCTAATAATCAGGAAAATAATGAAGAAGAGAATTCTAATGAATAATTTTTTCATCTTTTTACTGTGGTTCTGAAAAAGGATTTTTATAATCACTATACCAATTCTAAGGTTTTAGAATCGAGAATTTGAATATAAATTATTGGTGCTTGTAGGGAAAGTTTTTTAAAGAAGTTTAATTATATTTAATTAAAACTTGGAGGAATCAATATGTCCGAAGATAAAGAATTTACAACCGTTTCTATTCCGAAACCGTTATTTAATAAGATAAAAGATAGAGTAGAAGGTACAGGATTTACCTCAGTCTCTAGTTACGTTGCATATGTGCTCAGAGAGATAGTTTCTGAAGAGGAAGATGAAGAACCATTTTCAGAGGAAGATGAAGAAAAAGTCAAAGATAGGCTCAGATCCTTAGGATACTTAGATTAACCTATAACTTATTTTCAATTTTTATAATGATAATATGACACGTGTACACGGCGGAAGATTAGTTGAAAGAATTGACAGATCTCTTAAAGATGAGGCAGAAGAATTAACAGAAGTAAAAGTGAACAAAGAAAAATCCAAAGATATAGAAAACATTGCACACGGGGTTTTTAGCCCACTAGAAGGTTTTATGACAAGAAATAATTTTGACAGCGTTTTAGATAGAATGAGACTATCTAATGATGTACCATGGACAGTACCAGTGGTATTAGATGTAACCAAACAAAAATCTAAGGAATTTAGTGTTGGAGATGACATAACTCTCACACATAACAAACCCTTAGCTATAATGCACGTAGAAGAAAAATATGAATTCAATAAAAAGGAAATGGCAGAAAAAGTGTACGGAACAAATGATAAAAAACATCCAGGAGTGGAAAAAACATACAATATGGATGATGTTTTAATAGCGGGAAAAATAGACTTAATAAGGGACAGAAATAATAGATTCGAAGATTACACACTATGGCCAAAGGAAACTCGAGTACTATTCAAAGAAAAAGATTGGGATACTGTCGCTGGATTCCAGACTAGAAATGCCCCTCATAAAGGCCATGAATACGTACAAAAAACTGCATTAGCTTTCGTGGATGGTATATTCGTAAATCCTGTAATAGGAAAGAAAAAAGAAGGGGATTTCAAGGATCAAGTGATTATTGATGCTTACAACGAGTTGATGAATAATTACTACGTAAAGGACACAGCTACATTATCAATATTTAGAACTGAAATGAGATATGCAGGACCAAGAGAAGCGGTATTCCATTCAATTGCAAGAAAAAACTTTGGATGTACTCATTTTATAGTAGGTAGAGATCATGCAGGAGTAGGTGACTATTACGACCCTTACGAAGCTCATAGAATATTCGAAGAATTCCCAGATCTAGGAATCACTCCTCTGTTCTTCAGATCATTCTTCCATTGTGATAAATGTGGTGGAGTAGTAAACGAAAAAACCTGCCCCCACGGTAACGACCATAGAACAACATTTAGTGGAACTAAAATCAGAGGGATGTTAAAAAATGGTAAAAAACCTTCAGACACATTCATGAGGCCTGAAGTTTCAACAGAAGTTTTACAGCATGAAGAACCATTTGTTCAAAGTGAATAAAATGAAAGCGATTATACACCATTGGGATACAGATGGAATATGCTCTGCAGCTATAATCAGCGAAGAAATTGGTGAAAAACCTATAGATAACTTTTCTCCTGAGATAGGTAAATATGATCTAAACAATAAAGAAGTCAAAAGTTTAGATAAATATGAAGAGATTTACATAGTAGATCTGAACTTTTCAAAAAATGTTATTCAGAAAATCAGAGAGAACACCAGTGCTCACATATTCTTCTATGATCACCACAATTCAGAGAATATTTCATATGAAAAATTCGAATTTAACAATCCAATTGCCTCAGGAAAAGATCCAAAACTGTACCCATCTAATACCTGGGTCCTATCTGAAAAATTCAATAGACCAACAGATCTTTTAAAAATCTTGGGAGCTGTAGGAGACAGAGAGAAAAAGATTAAAGAGAATAAAAAAGCAAACAAAGAAATTAAAGATTTTATAGCAGATAAAGACATTAATTTTAATAAATTAACAAAAGCAGTGAACCTGATAGACTCTAGTTATAAAATGAATAGCAAGAAAGAGGTCCATGACCTAGTCCAAATTGTCAGAAAAGCCAATAAAAACGGAATTCAAACAATTTTAACTAATAATAAACTAAAACAGAACTTAGAAAAGATCAATAAAAAAATAACTGAACTATCTAAGATTAATGATAAGGAACCCAATGAAATAGTAGTAAAAGAAATAAATACAGAATATAATATTATATCCTCAGTAACACGAGAGATAGCTTGGAATCAAAACAAAACTGCAATAGTTATTAATAAAGGATTCTTAGAAAACAAAAACCAAATTTATGTAAGATCCAACAAAACTGACTTAAGACCATTGATATCAGAACTCAAAGAAGAATACAAATTAGGAGGAAAAAAAGACGTTATAGGTTCTGTCATCGAGAAGAAAAAAACTGATAAATTTATTTCAGATGTAAGAAAATACCTAAAACAAAGCGAAATCCAAAATTAAGGCGATAATATGAATAAAGCTAAACCGAAAAAAATCGGAGGAAAAGGCTTCGTTTTATGGATGACCGGTTTATCAGGATCAGGGAAAACAACTATATCAAAAAAACTAAACAAAGATCTTAGAAACATGAACTACGACACAGAAAGACTAGATGGGGATAAACTAAGAAAAACAATTAGTCCAAACGCAGGATTTACAGAAGAAGAAAGAACTAGACACATAAAAAGAACAGCCCATGTAGCTCAAATGCTTGCAAAACATGGCGTAATCGTAATAGTATCCCTAATATCTCCTTACCAGAAAACCAGAGATATGGCCAGAGAAATAATAGAAAACTTCAACTGTATACATGTCCACTGCCCAATAGAAATCTGCAAAAAAAGAGACCCAAAAGGACTTTACAAACAAGCATTAAACGGTGAGATAGACAACTTCACCGGAATAGACGACCCCTATGAAGAACCCAAAAATCCTCAGATAAAATTGAATACAGACCAAGAAAAAATTGAAGAAAGCGTTTCAAAGATAATAGAATGGCTTAAACGGAATAAATTAATCTCTTAGTTTAGACAATTCCTTATCAATCTATTTTTAACTTCCTTTTAACTCTTAATATATATCCAAGATTAGTGTTGATTTCATTAGAATTTTACTTTATAAACTCATATATTTTCTTTCGTAGTTTATTCAAGTCCAATAAATTTAAAAGCTTAAACTCTAATATTAATTGGTGTTATTATGGTTACTGCTTACGTGTTACTGGTTACTGGTGCAGGAGAGGAAAGAAGGATATTGAAAGACTTGATGGAAAGAAGAGAAGTTAAAGAGGGTTATGTTGTTTACGGTGAATATGATATTATTCTAAAAGTTGAAGCTGATAATTTAAGGGAGTTAGATCAGTTTATTTCCGAAGAGATTAGAGAATCGTCTCCAATTCAAATGACCTCTACATTAATTTCCGTTGAGGATTAATTATTTTGTATGGAATTCTACAATATCTCCATCTTTTATTTTATGACTTCTTCCTACTCTTTGTCCGTCAAAGTCAACAGAATCTCCCCAAACTTTTGCGTATTTGAATTTTTCTTCCATATCTTTATGAACTTCTTTAGCTGCTTGGATTACTTTTGAACCTTTTTTCATTGCTATTGGGGGCCATTCAGGGTCTTGACCCGGTTTTTTTGTTCTGATGGTTATCAGATTTAAGGTGGTAAATATTTTTTCTTTTGCTTTTTTTAGATTTTCTTCTTCTTCGGTTGATATTGGGACAATTTCGTAGTTTGAGAATTTTTTTTCTAGTTTTTCGTATTTTTCTTTTGTCTTTGGTAAGTCCCCTTTGTTTGCTAGTATCATCCCTTTTTTGTATACTATTGATTCATCAAGTTTTTCGGCAACTTCTTCTAATCCTATTTCCTCTTTTACTATTAATACTCCGTTAACAACTCCTGAATCTCTTAGCATTTCTTTTACTTGTTTTATATTTCCTCGAATTTTATTTTCTCCTTTTATTTCTATTCCTCCTTGTGATCTTCTCTCTAATTCGATTTCCGGTGGTTTATCATTTAATCTGATTCCACTTCTTTCTAACTCTTTTAAAAGAGTGTTCATTTGATCGATCGGATCATTTGATAAATCTACTATAAATGCTAGCAGGTCGGCGACTCTTACTGCACTGATTAATTTATTCCCCATTCCTTTTCCTAGTGATGCATCTTCTATTAAACCGGGTATTTCTACTAATTGTATTTTTATTCCATTATGTTCCATCATACCAGGTTCTAATTTAACGGTTGTAAAGGTATAATTATTAATATCCGCGTCTGCATTAGTTAAAGTGTTTAATACTGATGATTTACCTGCATTGGGTATTCCAACTAATGCTACCTGTGCTACTCCTTCTTTTGGTATATTAAATCCTGTTCCGCTCCCTCCTCCTTGTTCCTGAATTTTTTCTCTGAGTTTAGATAATCTTCTTTTTAATCGGGCTCTTAATTTTTCAGTGCCTTTGTGTTTAGGAACAGTAGCCAACATTTTCTCTGTTGCTTCAACTTTCTCACTAGTCGTTGAAGCTTCTTGATACTCTTTTTTAGCTTCTAAAAACTCAGCGGTAACATTTGTTGGCATCTGAATCACTTAAATATCTATAAAATCTAATAAATCCACATTTAAGATACTAAATTCCTTCAATATATCATTTGAATTAAATTTAAAAATAGTTTTAAAAATTTTTGAAAGAATTAAATACTTTTAATAAGTTCAACGTCCCTTATAACCCCTATTAAATTATCTTCTGCGTCTAATACAGGCAATTGTTCTATATTATTTTGTTTCATTTTATTAGCTGCTTGCCAAACTTTATCATCAGGTCTTGCAGTTACTACATCAGTTTCCATTACTTCTTTTACAGGTTTTTGGGGTAGGTCAATTTTCTTTTCACTTATAAGTAGGATTGGGTTACTCTCCCATGCCCAGGGTTGAGTTTCTGATCCTACGTATAACTGGGATCTGTTCATTTCTTCTATGACTTCACTATCTTGTATTAAGTCAAATTCTTGCACCATACCCACTAGTTTACCGACATCATCAAGAACTGGTAATGCTATTACTTTAGAAAGACCCATTATCCTTAAAGCACATTTTAAAGGAGTTTCTTCCCAAATAGTGGCCACTGAATAATCTATATAATTTCTTAGATCCTCTTCTAAATCCTTACGATCGGTCAAAACCCTTCTAATAACATCTCCTACCGTAAGAATACCAGTTACCTTACCATCATCCAAAACTATAAGTCTCCTATTATCCTGATCAAGTAATTTAACTGCTTCTTCCAAATCTTCATCTTCATGAATCGTGGGTACGTCTCTCTGAACAAGCACCCCGATCTGATCTTCATCAGGACTGTCTAGAAGATCCTTAAGAGTAATTATACCTGCAAATTCTTTTGATTCTCTATTAATTACAGGAAATGCCTCTACCTCATGCTCCTTAAACATTTCCGCAACTCGTTCTCTTTCTACCGGCAACTCAACTATTATGGGATTCTCAGTAATAACCCCAGACTCCTTCATAATTTAACCTCAATTAAACGTATCTTCAATCTCAACTAACATTACGGACAAGTATTTCATTATAAATCTTTCGGTTAAGCAAAATTCTATATAATAGGATAAGGGAGAGAACCCTACGGCTTGCCGTGGGGGTGAATCCCGTTAAACTTAAAAGCTTTTATTACATATTGTTTTTACTCCCAAAAGTGACCCTTTTGGGTGCTTTACATGCTCCACCTTTCAAGAAACCGTTAGGTTGAGATGGGTGGCGTCTTAGTGAAGCTGCAAAGGACCTGTAACAGGCCTGATATGTCAGGAAGACCAAACCCCCTGCCACCCATGCAGGATGGTACCGTCCGAAGCGC
>CAYNOZ010000021.1:0-2443 GCA_964398955.1 uncultured Thermococci archaeon
TTTTTATTTTTGTTTGATTTTGTATTTTCTTGCTTTGTTTTTTCCTTCTGATTTGATTAGGTTGTAGTGTTCCATTTTTTCTAGGTATTTTCTTAGGGTTCTGTTGCTTCTTGGTTCTTGTATTTTTTTTCTGTATTTTTTGTATAGTGTTCCTGGTTTTATGGTTTTTTCTTTTTTTATTATTTTGTAGAGGGTTTTTTGGTGGTCGTTTAGGTTGTCTATGTTTTTTTGTTTTGTTTCTTGTTTTCCGGTTGGTATTGATTTTTGTATTATTTGGTCTGTTATTTTTTCTTTTCTTTGTTTTTCTGCTTTTCTTGCTGCTGCTCTTAGTATTCCTATTGCTATTCTTGCGTCTCCGTTTGATGCTTTTGTTATTTGTTTTAGTTGTTTGTTTTTGATTGATCCGGGTTTGAGTCCCCATTCTGCTCTGTCTTTGAGGATTGATGTTAGTTCTTTTACTGAGTAGGGGTTGAATTTTACTTGGGTTATGCTTCTGAATCTGCTTCTTATTCTTTCGTCCATGTCTGCGAAGAATGGTTCTAGTACGTTTGATATTATTATGAGTGTTATGTTTGGTATGGTGTATAGGTCGTATAGGACTTTTTTGTCTTCTAGTTGGTCGGCTTCGTCTAGTATTACTATGTATGGCATTTTTTGATAGTTTTTGAGTCTTTCTATCATTTCGTCTTTTGGCGTGCTTTGTCGGTGGATGTCTATTGTTTGGTTTAGGTTTTCAAGTAGTCTGTAGAGTACTTTGAATCTGTTGTAGTCTTGCCAGCAGTTTATGTATTGGTACTCTATGTCTAGTATTTGTTCTCTTAGTTGTTCGACTACGTATTTGGAGATGCATGTTTTACCTACTCCACTAGGTCCGTAGAATAAGGTATTTTCTGCATCGTAACCGTTTTTTAATGGTTTTAAGTTATCTGCAAGGATCTGTGTTTCCTGATCCCTGTGCTTAACTTCTTTAGGTATGAATTCATCCTGTAGCACGCGAGCGTCTAATATCATATTATCAAATTTTAGGAAGGATACTATTAAAATATTCTCCTAATAGAATAAATTATCCAAAAATCATTTTCTTCAATCCACAAAAGATCCATGTTGATTAATCGGTTCTTTATGAGGTTTTCCAGCGATAAACACAAATTCTAATTCCATATCTGCTTCTATATCCAATATTAATTTTTCTTCATCATCATTAAATATTAAATTGCCTGAAACAACCTTAAAAACTTCTTTATCCACCTCTATACTTCCTTCACCATCAATAACATAAATTAATCCATTGTGATCTGCTTCAAACTTCCTCTGAATATCAGTTCCATCCAATTCTATGTGCTCATATTTAATCTCTGTCTTCACTTCGGTAGGGTTCCCTTTTCCAACAACTGTTTTGATGGTTTTTCCATTCTCTTCTTTTACAGGAATTTTATCTTTGGGTACTATCTGGTAATCAGGTTCTATTTTCTTCAATTTCTTCGGTAGATTCACCCATAGCTGAATCCCATGACTTATTTTATCTGATCCAGGCATTTCAGAATGTTTAACTCCTTTTCCCATAGTAATTCTTTGAAGTCCTCCTTCTTCGACGGTTGCTTCATTACCTGAGGAATCTTTATGTATAAAGGAACCTTCAAGCATGTAGGTTAAAGCTTCAAATCCTCTATGAGGGTGTTCAGGAAATCCTGCAGATGGTTTCACAGTGAATTCGTCGATCAGTACAAAAGGATCAACATTCATTAGTTGATTAGTTGGGAAACCTCTTTTTACAGAAGCTCCTTCTCCTTCAGACATATTTTTAGCATCTATAATTTTTAATTTATTCATATTTTTCATATGGATTCCATTAAAGAATTTAAGTTTTTTCAAAAAAACTTTTCGGTTCAAATTAACTGATTATTACTTTAGTTGGTTAAAATATTTTGATTTAAGGATTTATGATTATTTTTCCTATTTTCTGTTTTTCATACCCAAGTTTTTTATGGTCAGGTGGATAACTGGTATTGAATATTAAGGTGATTTATTATGGGAGGAAAGAGAAGAGCTCAGATGGGAGATCTTAAAGAAGGAAGATCAATTATTATAGATGATGAACCTTGTGAGGTTATTGATTATCAAACTTCATCCCCTGGTAAGCATGGTTCTACGAAAGTTAGGATATCTGCGGTAGGGATTTTCGATGGTAAGAAGAGAACTATGTCGAAGCCTAAGGATTCTAATATTGAAGTTCCAATTTTAGATAATAAAACTGGCCAGGTAATATCCATTTCTGGTGGAAGTATTCAGTTAATGGATATGGAAAGTTATGAGACTTTAGATGTGGCTATGGAGAATGTTAATGAAGATATTAGAGATGATATAGATGAGGGGATTGAAGTTAATTACGTTGAAACCTTAGGCAGGATTAGAGTAGAAAGTATAGATTAAAGAAATATATTCT
>CAYNOZ010000021.1:2543-11146 GCA_964398955.1 uncultured Thermococci archaeon
ATTCTAATTCTAATTCTAATTCTAATTTTTTTGTTTATTTTTTCTGTTCTGTTATTCTGCTACTTTTATTAGTTTTTTCATTGCTATTGGTGTTGTTAGTGATGTGATCATTGCCATTAGTATTATTGCTGAGAATATTTGGTTGTTTATTAGTCCTGATTCTAGTGCTATGTTTGCTACTATTAGTTCGACTGCTCCTCTTGCGTTCATTCCTATTCCAACTATTAGTGAGTCTTTTTTATTTAATCCGCTGATAATTGCTCCTATTCCGCTTCCAGCTATTTTTCCTATGAATGCTATCACGGTTATTATGATTAGGGGCATGCCGAATGCTGCTTTGGTGAGGGTCATTGAGAATCCTACCCAGGCGAAGAAGATTGGTGCGAAGAATCCCCATATCCATGTGGATATTTCTTCTTTTTCTCTTTCCCCTACCATTGGTCCGATGATTAGTCCTGCTAGGTAAGCTCCTATCATTGCATGTAGGCCTGATATTTCTGCTATTATTGCTAGTGCTGTGACTATGCTCAGTGTTATTCCTAGGTTTTCTGATTTTGAGCTTCCTCTGATCTTTATTTTGTATTTTTTTATTATTTTAGGGCCTATGTATAGAGTTGTTAGTAGGAATATTATTGCTATTCCTATTTCTCTTATTAGTATTAGGTTTGTTGGTATTTTTCCTAGGTCGACTATGCTTAGTAGTATTGATAGTATGAATATTCCTAGTACGTCGTCTATTACTGCGGCTCCTATGATTGTTGATCCGGGGTCTGAGTTTAGTTTTCCCATTTCTATTAGTACGGATACTGATAGGGCTACGGCTGTTATGGACATTGAGACGGCTAGGAATAGTGATCCTAGGTAGTTTAGTCCGAGGTAGATTCCTGCTCCGTATCCTAGGGTTAGTGGAAGTGTCATTCCTCCTATTGCTGCTGAGAAGGCGCTTTTTCCTGATTTGAAAAGTCTTGTTAGGTTTGTTTCGAGTCCAGCGCCTAGCATTAGTAGTATTCTTCCTAGGTCTATTACTATCATAATTTCTTTGCTTGCACGTTC
The DNA here is from genome assembly GCA_964398955.1 of uncultured Thermococci archaeon. GTDB lineage: Archaea > Methanobacteriota_B > Thermococci > Thermococcales > CAYNOZ01 > CAYNOZ01. Next base: position 3,597 of record CAYNOZ010000021.1, read on the forward strand.
TTTTGATATGAAATTTGCGATTTCCGGGCCTATTATTGGTTCTAGTATTATGATTGCTAGGGGTCCTACTATGATTCCTCCTATTATTTCTCCGACGATTCTTGGTTGGCCTATTCTTTCACTTAAATGCCCTAGGTAGGTTGCTGAAACTAGTAGTATTAGGAGATAGATGAAGCCTATCATTTTTCTCTCTTAGTTTTAGGGATGTGTGATTAAGTAATTTTTCGAAAAATATTTAACATTTGAACTGAATCTATTAATGTGAGAAAATGGATCATCAAAAAGTTTTAGAGGTTATAGGGGAGAAAGGTCCTTTAACGGCGGAAGAATTATCTGAAGAGTTTGAGGAAGGAGTTATGAAAGTGAGGAAAGAGTTAATGAGGCTTTCAGAGGAGAATTTAGTTGAAAGTTTTGAAGAGAAGGGTAAGATTAAGTGGGTTCTTAAGGAAGAGGATGAGGAAGAGAAGAAGATGGAGAGGAGGGCTTTCCAGTAGGGTTTCTTGGTTTTGTCACCACAACCCCTACACATAAGTGTTCAATAATATTTAAATATGTAGAATATAAATCTTTATGGTGAAGAGAATGCCACTCGAATATTCAGACGAAGTAATGGACTACTTCAAGAACCCAAAAAACTCAGGGAAAATAGAAAACCCAGACATAACAGCAAAAGCAGGAAGCATAGCATGTGGAGACATGCTAAAACTATACATGAACGTCAACGACCAAGAAATAATAGAAGACATGAAATTCGAATCCTTCGGATGCGCAGCAAACATAGCAACCAGCTCCAAAATGACAGAAATAGCAAAAGGAAAAACAATAGAAGAAGCCAAACAAATAACATTCAAAGACATAATAGACGCATTAGAAGGACTACCAAACATAAAATACCACTGCTCAAACCTGTCAATAGAAGCCCTAAACCTAGCACTGAGCAAATACGAAATACTGCAAAACAAAAAAGAAATAAACAAAGAATTCGCCAAACAAGTCCTAAAAGCAGTACTAGACCCAAGAACAGGAAAAGACATCATAACAGAAAACAAACTAAAAAACCTAGAAGTAAAAAACGAAAAAATAACAATAGAAGTCAAAGAAGAAGACGAACCAGAACTAATAAAAGAACAAATAAAAGAAGCCTTCGAAGGACTAAAAATCAAACTAAACATAAAATTCACCTAAAAAACAAAAACCAAAAAAAACCAAAAAAATACCCAAAACAAAATAAAAATATCTAACTAATTCTGTCTAAAACATCTTTATGGATTTCCCCATTACTAAAAAGAAATCCACCCTCTTCTAAAACAAACTCATCCCCACTAAGATCAGAAACCATCCCACCAGACTCCTCAACCAACAAAGAACCAGCAGCAATATCCCACTCAAAAGTCTTAAAAGTTAAATAACCATCCAACCTACCCGCAGAAACATAAGCAAGAGAAAGAGCGCACGAACCAAACTTCCTCACCTTAGAAATATCAGGAATCAACCTCTCCATAGATTCAACACTTCTCCAATCCTTAAAATGAGAAACCTCAACAATAGAATCACCTAACCCCCTACCAGAAGACTTAATCCTCTCACCATTCAAAAAAGCACCAACACCTCTCACAGCCTTAAAAAGCTCATCCCTAATAGGATCATAAACAACACCCAAAACAACAGAATCATCACTCCTCAAACCAATCGAAACACTAACAAACGGAATACCACTAGAATAATTAACAGTACCATCAACCGGATCAATAACCCAAGTCAAATCACTATCCCCTAAAGAACCTCTCTCCTCAGTTAAAAACGAAAAATCGTAACCAGGAACATCCAAAAAATCAATAACCTTCTTCTCAATATCCCTATCAACCTGAAGCTTAACATCTCCAGGCTCCCTCATCAAAACCTCCTTACTTCTATCCCAATTATCCCTAACCATCTCACCAGCCAACTTAGCAGCATCCACCGCCAAATCCACCCAATCTTCTTCCATAACAACAATAAATAAAGAACAAAATATAAAATATTTACCCCGATAAAAACAACAAAAATATATAAACAGCAAAATAAAAAATACCTAAAACCAAATGAAATCCAAACTAACCAACGAGGAAACAAAATGCAGAGTAAAACCATTGAGTACCTAGAAATAGTAGCATTAATAGCACTAGGCGGATTTGCAGGATCCAACATAAGATACCTACTTGGATCGGCAATACCAGGCATAGAATCAACTTTAATTGTTAACGGAGTAGGAAGTTTCCTCTTAGGTTTCCTACTTTATGAATCCATTCACATAGGAATTTTCTCCAAAAAATCTAAATACGCAATAGGTACCGGATTCTTAGCCTCTCTAACCACATATAGCACATTTGCAGTACAAACATTTAGTTTACCCAGCATAGCACTAATAAATATATTCTCTAATTACCTAGTTGGATTTACCGGAATATTTCTAGGAAGATATATAGCCCTAAATATCAGGAGGATATAATGCAACCAGCTTATTTAGTAGGAGCGGGCGGAGTACTAGGAGCCCTACTAAGATATCTAATAACAGAAATATCAGAAGATGAAAGATTTCCAGTCTCCACATTAGCAGTCAACTCAATAGGAAGTCTTCTACTAGGATTCATCACTTTTTCAGGACTAGAAGGAAGCATAACTCTATTCCTAGGAGTAGGAGCATGTGGATCATTCACAACATTTTCATCCTTCTCATTCGAAACCTTTAGGATGTGGGAAAAAGAAGAAAACAAAAAAGCAGTAATAAACGCCACACTAAATCTGGCACTATCATTAACATCCGTAGGAATAGGATTCCTGTTAACTAAAATCTAATAAGGATTAAATAAAATTTACAGCAGAAAATACATCCAACTTTTTCACAAAATATTTAAACTTTTGTTGAAAAATATAATAGCAGGATAAATTTTTCGTTTTCATGAATTTTTGTGTATCATAGATTTTTTGTAAAAGATTTGTATTTGGGCACCTATTAGATTTTTTAGGTGATTTGTATGGATTTAGGTTTGGAAGGTGATGTGGCTTTAGTGTCTGCTTCTAGTAGTGGATTGGGAAAAGCATCTGCTAGGGCTTTAGCTGTTGAAGGATGTAATGTAGTTATAAATGGTCGTGATGAAGAAAAGATTAAAGATACTGTATCAGAGCTTAGGGAGGTAGCTTCTGGAGAGGTTATCGGTAAGAAAGCTGATATTACGGATAAGAATGATATAGAATATTTGGTTGATTCTACTGTTGATGAGTTTGGAGGTTTGGATCATTTGGTAACTAGTGCTGGTGGTCCTCCTAGTGGTCCATTTCTTGGGACTGATGATAGTGATTGGCATCAATCTTTCGACTTATTAGTTATGAGTGTTGTTAGGATGGTTAGAGAGTCTTACGATCATTTGAAAGAGGATGGCGGAGGTACCATAGTTAATATAGCATCAATGAGTGTTAAAGAAGCTATTGAATCTTTAGTACTATCGAATTCTGTGAGATCAGGAGTTATAGGATTAGAGAAAACATTATCTAAGGAATTCGCTCCTGAAGTAAGGGTAAATGCAGTTCTACCTGGTCCTCATGAAACTTCCAGAATACAGGACCTTATCGAGCAAGGAATGGAAAGAGGAGACTATGAAGATTACCAAGAAGGATTAGATGACTGGGCCGAAGGAATACCATTACAAAGAATAGGAGATCCTGAAGAATTAGGAGACCTAGTTGCCTTTCTGTCATCAAAAAGATCCAGCTACATTAATGGAGTAGCAATACCAATAGATGGTGGAAATAGCAAATCAAACCTTTAAATATCTATTAGGAATGCATGAAATTTAATTAATTAAGAAAAGATTCCTTTTCATATTATTTTTTGTTCGATTATTTGTTTTCAAAAGATTTATTTAGTAATAATTTTTTTCTTAATTGATTATTATTGAATGATTGGTTAAAGTTGGGATATTATGAAAAATGATGGAAATGAAGAAACTATTGAAGAAAAACTTTCCTTAAAAAAGGAAAGCGGTTGGTCAAAAATTGATGAAGATGAAAAAAAAGCTGTTTTTGACTTTGGAGAAGAATATAAAGACTTTATTGGAAATGTTAAAACTGAGAGAGAATCTGTTAAATGGATTATTAATAAGGCGAAGAAACACGGTTACCGCAATATCGAAAACTTAGATGAGAATAATATTAGTTCTGGAGATAAATTCTTCATCAATAATAAGAATAAGGGTCTTGCCTTAGTTAGGATCGGGGATCAAGATATTTTAAATGGAGCTAAAATGATTGTTTCCCACATAGATGCTCCTAGATTGGATTTAAAACCAAATCCATTATATGAAGAATCAGCTTCTGAATTAGCATTATTTAAAACTCATTATTATGGAGGAGTGAAGAAATATCAGTGGATAAATCGGCCTCTAGCAATTCATGGAGTCATAATGACGGAGAATGGGAAGAAGATTAAGATTACTATAGGAGAAGATGAGGAAGATCCTGTATTCGTGATTTCTGATTTGCTCCCTCATTTAGCGAAAAAGGCTCAAGGAGATAAAAAACTTTTAGAAGGTATTGAGGGAGAAGAATTAAACGTAATTGTAGGTGGAATACCAATAGAAGATGATGAAGATATAAAAAATAAAATCAAAACTAATTTGCTGAAAAAATTAAATAAAGAATACGGAATAAAAGAAGAAGACTTTAATTCAGCTGACATAGAACTAGTTCCAGCAAATAAACCTAAAGACGTTGGATTCGACAGAAGCATGATATCATCTTACGGACACGACGACAGAATATGCGCCTACACATCCCTAAAATCAATACTAAACGCTAAAAACCCTAAACAAACTTCAATCGCATTCTTCTACGACAAAGAAGAAATCGGAAGCGAAGGCAACACAGGAGCACAAAGCGCATTCATGGACCTCGTAATGACAAAAATAATGGAAATAGAAGGAGAATACTCATACGGAAAATTCAATGAAATGATGTACAACAGCCAAGCCATATCAGCCGACGTAAGCGCAGCAGTCAACCCAACATTCAAAAAAGTACACGAAATGAAAAACGCCGCAAAAGCCAGCCACGGAGTAGTAATATCAAAATACACAGGAAGCGGAGGAAAATACATGTCAAGCGAAGCACAAGCAGAATACGTATCAGAAATAAGGAACATATTCAGCCAAAACGACGTAGAATACCAACTAGCAGAACTAGGAAAAGTAGATGAAGGAGGAGGCGGAACCATAGCAAAATTCTTCGCAAGATACGGAATAGAAGTAATCGACATAGGACCAGGACTACTAGGAATGCACTCACCATACGAACTAGTAAGCAAATTCGACCTATGGTCAGCCTACAAAGGATACAAATCATTCCTAGAAAACTAAAAAACCAAATATAGAACAAAATAACGGAAAAATTGATCAATAACAACAAATATGAAAATAATTAACACAGTAATCAATAATAGGATCTACACCTTAACAATTAGCGACCACAAATGGTGAAAAGATGGAATTAATCGAGAAAGGAGCAGAAGCAGAACTTTATCTTACTAATTTCAATGATCTGTATTTTGATTTAGATGAAGAAGAAAAGGTAATCGTCAAGCATAGATTACCGAAGAGCTACAGAATCAAAAAAATAGATGATATGCTGAGAGAAAAGAGAACTATTAGTGAAGCTAGAATAATTCATAAGGTAAAGGAAAGCGGTGTTAACTCCCCGCATATATATGAAGTGGATTTAAATGAATTTAAGATTAATATGGAATACATTGAAGGAATTAGAATGAAAGATTACCTCAATGATACTTTAGATACTGATATTTGTAAGAGAATAGGTAGAATTGTAGGTAAAATGCATGATTCCGGGATTATACATGGAGATTTAACTACCTCTAATATGATTAAGTCTGAAGATGAAATTTATTTGATTGATTTTGGATTAAGTAGATTTTCTAATTCATTAGAAGAGAAAGGTGTAGATCTTCATCTTTTGAGACAGGCTATGGAAAGTGCGCATTGGCAGATATATGAAAAAGGATTCGAGAACATTTTAGAGGGTTATCGAAGTGTTGTAGGGGACCTAGAGGATATTGAACGAAAAATAGATGAAATTGAAGGTAGAGGCAGATACAAGTAATCAGAAGCTTATTTTAGATAGTTTATTAAATTATTAGCTTTTTTTGGTTATAATATTATTTCTTCTAATTCTTTAGATTTTCCTTTTGGTATTTGTGTTCTAAGTCCTTTTGAGTCTTTGAGACCGCATCCTATTACTTTATCTTGGTATTTTAGGGCTATATATCCAGTGCTTAGGTCTGATTCTATGTAATTTCTGTCGAATACCATGGTTTTTAGTTCTTCTTTGGTTAGATCTACTGTATTTTTTTTAATTTCTGAGTTTAGGAATTGTAATATATATGTAGTGGGTTTTGGGTTAATTGATTTTGTTCTTAATGCTCTTATTCCGCTTGCCACAAAATTTTCGTCGTGGATAAGGCTATTAGAGGTTACCCATATACTTTTGCCTTTTTTATGGGTTTCAAATGGTTCCCAAAAATCTTTTTTCACTGCAAATCTGTTGTAGAAGTAGTTTTTAACCGTTTTTTTCGAATTTGGCAACGAATATTCCTCCTGAGTCTAGTTGATGTGGGTAAACTCGGATACATTTTTTTAGTTCATCATTTAATTTTTCATTTTTCCATTCGGTGATACCGTTGGAGTGTGGAAAATCAAAGTTTAATTTTTTTAGTTCTCCTCTTTCTAGGAATTTTGATACGATTAATTCATTTTCTTCAGGTGCGAATGTGCATGTTGAGTAAACTATTGTGCCGTTTTCTTTTGTCATTCTGAAGGCTTTTTCGAGTAGTTGGGTTTGGGTTTTTGTGTTTCTTTTTATTCTGTCTATTTCTGCTCCGTTTTTGAGTTCTTTTTTTTCTCTTACGCTTCCTTCGGATGAGCAGGGAACGTCGGCAATTACTCTGTTAAATTTTGGTGTTTCTTTGAGGTTTCTACCGTCTTTTTGTGTGACTTGGACGTTTGTGCTTCCTATTCGATATATGTTTGATAGTAGGCTTCTTATGCGGTTTTGTCTTACATCGTTTGCTAGGATTGTTCCTGTGTTGTTCATTTTTGCTGATATTTGGGTTGTTTTGCTTCCAGGGGCTGCGCATAGGTCTAAGATTTTTTCATTTGGTTTTGGGTTTAATGCTAGTGTGGGTATGCCTGATACTGATTCTTGTATGTAGTAGTGTCCTAGCCAGTGTTCTAAGGTTTTTCCTGGGTTAGAATAGGTTTTTATGAAGTTTTTGTTCCATTTTCTTTGTTCGTATTCTATTTTGTTTTCTTTCAATGATTCTATTACTTCTGGTTTACTGCTTTTTATAGTGTTTATTCTTATATCGTAAGGTTTTCTGGTTTGTATTACTTCTTTGAATTCATCGTACTCCGGAATTATGTTCTTATATCTTTTCATCGAAAGAACCTTTTAGAATTGAAAATTTGATAATAGAGAAGAGAAAAAGATTTGTTTTATTCTTCTTT
>CAYNOZ010000021.1:11246-21263 GCA_964398955.1 uncultured Thermococci archaeon
TTTTATTCTTCTTTGATTACTTTACTTTTCACGATTTCAAGCATTCTTACTGGGTAAACTTTTGTAGCTTTCTTGTATACGTCGGATGCTATTCTTTCTAGGACCATTTCTTGTATGAATTGCCCCACTTCCATGTCTTCTGATTTTTCTTTTATTGTTTCTTTCATTAGTCTTCTGATTTCTTTTTTCTTGTCTTCGTGTATTACTCTTATTGCCATTGCGCTTACTGTGAGTCTTAGTTTTTTGTCGCCTATATCAACATCTACTCTTTCGTCTACTTTACTTGATCCTCTTCTTGTTTTTGATCTTAAGTATGATCTAGAGATTTCATGTCCTCTGAATTTTGTGTAGGCGCTTTCTCCTTTTACTTCATTTACTTGAAGTTTTACTTTGACGTAGTTTTTAGAAAGATCTCCAGTTAGGTCTGATAGGTTTACTTCCACGGTTCTATCTAATAGATCTTCAGGATCGTTTGCTGGAGTTTCTCCGATGTCTTGTTCTGCAAATATGTCTGGTGCTTTTAAATTATACCACTCTTTTTCTTCCCAAGCATCCTTAACATTACCGCTTGATTTAGATCTAGCCATATTCTCACCTCTCTTTATTTTAATAATTCTTCTGATGTTTTTAATGATAATATCAAATCATTTATAGTGTTTGATAGGGTTGATATTCCCTTTGCTTCATCCTCACATGGATTTAAGTGTATTTCGGTTTTAATGTCTTTCCCAATTTTCTCAGTTTTTATCGAAAGTCTTGAATCACTGTAATTATCGACTTCTAAAGACTTTGCTATAGCTTCAGACTTCTTCTCGCTATCATATTCACTTAAAATATTAACCTCTGCTTTCATCGTATGACCTCTTCAAAAAACTCATCTTTCTCATCCTCATCAATAAAAGCTTTAGCCATTCTACTAGTACCCCAAGTATTCTCAGAAACTCTTGAAAACTTTTTAGCTACATTCATTTCATCAGACATTCCAATAACCATTAAATATTCCGAGTTACTGGAAACAGTCAACGAAATTTTTTTCCTCTTAAGTAAAGCATTCACAACTCCATAACTCAAACTAGGTTCACAATCCAAATAATGCTCCCTAAAGTTTTGAACATTTTCACTAATCTTATTCAAGTATTCATCGATATTGTTTCCACTTTTATTTCCTAATGCAGCACCAACTGAGTTACCAGGTTTCTTGGAGCTAATTGATTCCAGAACTAATGAATGATCATTAGCGTATCTCCTTGGTTCACTTTCACTGAATCCTTTAAACACCGCATTTTCTTGAATAAGATTTTGAGCTGTCTCTTTTTGTTCATTCCTCATTAGATACATAATTAAGGCAGAATTGAAATCTGATCGAGACTCATCATCGAGTTCATAAAACTTAGATTCAGGATCAAGATCTCTCTTCTCTAAAAATCTTTTAACAGCTCTTTCCTTGTTCAAACCAGGAAGTCTAGGATTATAAGGATGCATTAAAATGCTTTTAAGACTTCCATACTTACCGTAGAGATTTGAATCAGTTTCACTCTCCAAGATTTCACTTTCATCGATTATATCTTTTAAAATATTCAGGTACTTTTCTCTGGTCAACACTTTTTGCGAACCTAAAATTGGTAAGTAACCTAAATCTTTGTAGTCTTCACTAATTTCCTTAGCTATGGAATAAGCCTTCTGTGAACAACTCTTTTCTCCTGCTCTTAAACCTAATCCGTTATTATCAACAGCTATATCGAATTCATCTGTGTCTTCTACTGGAAAATCTTTAAAATGTACTTTAAAATGACTTCCACTATCCAAGATAATTTTAATTAAAATAGAAGTTGCTGCAATAGAGTCCAAGGATCTACTAGAAACTATATTAACTACTTCTTTACTACCTAGTAATTCATTGAGATCATCAGTGGTAAGTTCTGTCCCCATGTTGATCATCGGACATATTATTTCACTAATAGCTTTGCTCTATCTCTATCATATCTCCAGTCTGAAGACAACTTTCCTTCCTTCTTGTAATAGTTAGCTAGTCTCCTAATTTTTGACTCAGTTTTTTGAAGACCATTTAATGCGCTATTATCACTAGGATGTTCTTCCAAGTGTTCCTGAATCTGAACAGATTTTTCTAATAAATTCATTAAATCCTCAGGAACTTCAGGAGCCATATTATTGTCTTCAAGAACTTCTGTCAATTTCTTATCTAGAACTTGTTTCACATCAGGGATTCCATGCTGATCTCTTAGGATCATCCCTATTTCTGAAGGAGATTTACCTCTATCCGCTAACTCAATAATCTTACTTTCAAGTCTTTCTTCAGACATATCAACCCATGCAGGTTTTGAATCGCCAACGGGTTTTGTAGAACCAGATTTACCTTTATCGCTTGTATGCATTCTTGACATATTATCACCTGGTATCCCCCAGCACCTTTTTCGCCAGTGGGACCCAAAAAGAAGAATGCGCCATCTTTTATAAATATTTGGTATTATTCTCTGAATTTATTATAGGATTTTTTGAAGGCTCCGAGAACTGGTAGTTCTTCCTCGGATAGATAAGAAAGCATTGCTCCTCCTCCCGTACTTATGTGTGAGAATCCTTTAATTCCTGTTTTATTAATTGCTTCAACTGTGTGCCCTCCTCCAACATTAGAAAATCCTGAAGATTTTGAAATCTTTTCTAGAATTCCTTCAGTTCCTTTCATGAAGTTATTATCTTCGAATTTTCCTGCAGGCCCATTCATAATAATTAAATCACTGTTATTAATTATCTGTCCATATTTCTCCACGGTTCTTTCCCCAATATCTAAGAATAGATGTTTATCTGTTCTGTTATCCCCTTCTAGCTTTGTTACATTGATTTCATATCTGCCTCTCCAGTCCATAGAAAGATCTACAGGAGTTTTAATTTTCTCAAATCCTATCTCAAGTAGTTCTTCAGCCATTCTTACACTTTCTAATAATTTATTTTCCTCAATGAAACCTATTGTACGATCTCCTAGGTTATAACCTTTAGCAAGTAAGAATATTAAACTAACAATCCCTGTAGTTAAAATGTAATCAAAATTATCCTTTTTCAAAGATTCCTCAATTACCTTAATCGAATCATCAACTTTAGCACCGCCAAGAATAAGAGTTTTAGTTCCGTCCATCTCAGAATCTCTAGTTCTCTTTAAAGCATCTAACTCCTTCTCCATTAACTTACCTGAAATCATAGGCATCTTTCTAGCAAAACCTATTAAAGAAACCTGTGATCTATGAATAGCACCGAAAGCATCATTTACAAAGTAATCAAAATTAGGAGAAAACTTATTAACCAAATACGAATTCTCACATTTACTCAAAGAAACATTCCTAACCTCTTCAGAATACAAACGAGTATTATTAAGAACTAAAACACCATCATTATTCTTAATCTCTTCTAAAGCATGAGAACTGAAAACAGAATCACAGAAATTAACATCAACATCCAATAAATCATCCAATTCCCTAGAATGAGGACTAAGATCAATAAGACCAGAAAAAGGCCTCCCCTGATGAGAAAGAATAGTTATATCAGCATTACTATCTAACAAATAATTCAAAGTAGGAATACAAGCTTTAATTTTAGTATCATCCTTGATCTCCCCATTTCTAATTGGAGAATTCAAATCACATCTAACCAATACATTGGCACCATTAAGATCAAAGTCTTCTAAGGTGAACATTATAACTTACTTTGAACGGTGGTAAATAAATATTTTCAATAATTCAGAATCGAAAAACCTTTTTACTTAAATAACATATTCAGGTACTGTAATGATAAGATGAAAACATCCATAAAAATTGGTGAAGTATCAAAAATTCCAGTTAGACTTCACATTACTCTATTATTAGTTATAGGATTTATAGCTTGGTCAATTGGTTCACAAGTCTTTCAAATAGCTGAACTAGTAGGAGTGGACCCAGCAACAATAAGCCAAGGAATTCAAAGCTATTTAATAGGAATTATTATTGCAGTAGGACTATTTTTCAGTGTTTTTCTCCATGAAATGGCTCATTCACTTGTTGCTAGAAGTATAGGCATTAAAATAGAAGAAATTACGCTCTGGATATTCGGTGGAGTATCCAATATGGAGGAAATACCGCATGAACCTAATTTAGAGATAAAAATCAGCATAGTAGGGCCTCTAACTAGCCTAGGAATTGGAGTATTGTTTTACGTATTAGGATTATTCCCTTTTAATGGAGCATTAGTTTTCATTTTCAGATATTTAGGAATAATAAATTTTATTTTAGCCGGTTTTAACCTACTTCCAGCCTTCCCAATGGATGGAGGAAGAGTATTAAGAGCAATGCTTGCGAAAAAATATTCTTACGTATCAGCAACTAAAAGAGCAGCAGACCTAGGAAAAGCATTTGCAGTAGGACTAGGCATACTAGGAATATTTGCAAACCCATTCTTAATAATTATAGCCCTATTCGTGTTCATAGGAGCAAGTCAAGAATCTCAAACTGTAATGGTAAGAGAAGTTCTGCAAAAAGTTAAAGTAAAAGAAATCATGACAAAAGAAGTAAAAACCGTTCCCCCCGACATGAACGTCAACGATTTCCTAGATTTCGTCTTCAATGTTCAACATACAGGATTTCCAGTAGTAGATAATGGAGAAATACTAGGAATAATGACTATGGAAGACGCAAGAAAAATTGAAAGCCATAAAATGATTGAATATTCAGTAAAAGATGTAATGGAAAAAAATGTCGTACATTTCTCCCCAGAAGATAATGTAATAAATCTATGGCAAGAAATGATGGAAAAAAACGTTGGAAGATTCCCAATAATAGAAGACGGTGATCTAGTAGGAATAGTAACTAGATCAGATGTAATGCACGCATTCAAGGTTCTCAGTGAAGTTGAATCCTACAGAGGAGGAGAGATCTGATTGGATCTGAACCTAAGTCAAGAAATGGAAGGAACAATTCTAGCAATAATAGGTTTAGTAGTTTACGGAGTACATCCGATCGTAGTTAAGTATGGAACTAGCTATATGTCTCCTTTATCATTTTCTTCTGTATCAGCTTTAATAGCTTCATTTCTTTTACTATTATTCCTGTTTTCAAAGGGAGGATATGATGATTTCAGGAACTTAAATAGATTTCATTGGATTAGGTTGGCATTCGTTGGGATTTTTTCAACTGGTTTAGCTTTCATATTCTTTTTTGAAGGTACTAATTTATCTACAGGAATAAATTCTGGTATTATTTTACGGACTGAGGTACTATTTTCTATAATACTGTCCTACATTATATTAAAAGAAAGAATAACCAAAAAACAGTTAATATTCACTTTCATGGTTCTAATAGGTTTAATACTGATCTTAGGCAGAGGATTCGCATTTCAACCAAAAATAGGAGATTTATTGCTTTTATTCACACCAATTTGCTGGCAAATCGGGCACGTAATATCAAAAAAAGTACCGCTGAACCCGTACTCTACAGCATTAGGAAGAAACTTCTTCGGAGGAATCTTACTACTTTCATTCACATTTATCACAAACGTTAACATAAATCTAAAATTATGGATCATAGGTGTAGAAGCTATAATAATAGCAGTAGGACATACAATTTTCTATGCATCCATTAAAAGAATAAATTTATCAAAAACCACTGGTTTAATTACACCAGCTCCAGTAATAACTATTATAGGAAGCCATTTGATTCTAGGTGAAAATGTAGGATGGTACCATATAATTGGATACATTTTTATATTTGCGGGAACGATATTTTTAGGAAGGATAAAAAGTGAGAGATTGGAGGAAAATAATGAAAGAAGACAAGAAAAAGAGGTCTGATTCAGATGAATATAATTATTTAGTAACTTCAGCATTACCTTACGCCAATGGACCAATTCACATTGGACATCTAGCTGGAGCTTACCTACCGGCAGACGAATATGTAAGATACCTACGAGCCAAAGGAGAAGATGTCTTATTTGTATGTGGAACAGATGAACATGGAACCCCTATAGAGATGAAAGCTCATGAAGAGAATAAAGAACCTAAAGAGGTAGTAGATAAGTTCCATAAACAAATCAAAGAAACATTTAATAAAGTTAATATGTCTTTTGACATCTTTTCAAGAACAACCGAGGATGTTCATTATGAAACTTCTCAAGATTTCTTCTCCAAGCTCAAGAATCAAGGATTAATGGATAAAAGAAAATCCATACAACTTTACTGTGAAAACGATGAAATGTTCCTACCGGACAGGTATGTAAATGGGACCTGTCCATACTGCGGAGCGGAAGATCAGAGAGGAGATCAATGCGAAGAATGTGGACATGTATTAGATCCTGAAGAATTAATAGAACCTTATTGCGCTCTTTGCGGAGAAACCCCCGTAGAAAAAGGAACCGAGCACTATTACTTTAAACTATCAAATTTCCAGGAAAAATTAGAGAAATGGATAGACCAAAATGATCACTGGAGAAAAACCACGAAGAATATGGTAGACGGATGGCTTAAAGAAGGTTTAGAAGACAGATCCATAACAAGAGATCTAAGTTGGGGGATTCCCTTACCAGAAGGAGAAGATCAAAGCAAAACACTATACGTATGGTTCGAAGCTCCAATAGGATATCTATCATTCACAAAACAATTAACAGACCAATGGAAAAAATATTGGCTACAAGAAGATAAAGAAACAAGATTAGTTCACTTTATAGGAAAAGACAATGTACCATTCCATGCGATAATATGGCCAGCAATGCTGATGGGGTACGGCGAATACGAAGGATCAGAATTTGTACTTCCATGGATGATACCATCAAACGAACATCTGAACCTAGAAGGAAAGCAATTTTCAACAAGTAGAGATTGGGCTATCTGGATCGATGATTTCCTAGAGGACTATCCAAAGGACTACCTCAGATACTACATAACAGCTATAGCACCGGAAAAAAGAGACACAGATTACAGATGGAAAGATTTCCAAGCAAAAATAAATAATGAATTAGCAGATATCTACGGCAATTTTGTGCACAGAGCCCTCACATTCACTCAAAACTACTTCAATGGAGAAATACCTGAAGCAAACGATCTTAATGAAGTAGATAAGGAATTCCTGGAAACAATTGAAGAAACTAAAGAAAAAATCGAATCAAACATGGAAGAATTCCAATTCAAGAAATCACTACAGGAAATAATATCACTAGCAAAGGAAGGTAACTCCTACTTTGACAAGAAAAAACCTTGGAAAACAATTGAAAATGATAAAGAAGTCACAGCAACCACTATCAACCTTTCACTAAGACTTGCAAAATCTTTAGCAATACTATCTCATCCCTTCATTCCAGACTCCTCAGAAAAGATCTGGGATTTCCTTAGAATGGAAAGAGAGATTGAAGGGGCTTGGACTGAGATAGGATCAAAAATGGAAGTCGGAAGAGAAATAAAAGAACCTGAGGTTTTATTTGAAAAAGTAGAGGATGAACAAATAGAAAAAGAAGTTAAAAAGCTTCAATCCAAATCCAAAGAAGAGGAAGAAGAAAAAGAGAAGGAGGAAGAAAAAATGTCTGTTAGTTTTGAAGATTTCCAAAAGATGGATATAAGAATAGGAAAAGTAGTAAATGTAGAAGAAATAGAAGAAGCAGATGATTTATACAAAATAGTAGTTGATATGGGGATGGAAAAAAGAGTACTAGTCGCAGGACTAAAAGGACACTACGAAAAAGACGAACTCAAAGGAAAACAAATCTCAGTACTAACAAACCTCGAATCCAAAGAAATGTTCGGAATAAAATCCCAAGGAATGCTATTAGCTGCAGAAGACGATGAAAGCGCCGTAGTATCACTACTAACCCCTGATAAAGAAGTAACCGAAGGATCAGAAGTACATTAAATACCTACATCTAATTCTTCAACTTTCTCTTTAATCTTATTATAACTTCTCTCCAAAGATTCAGAAATCACCTTTGTATCAGAAAGAATAGGCATAAAATTAGTATCCCCATTCCACCTAGGCACCACATGATAATGAACATGATCATCTATACCTGCACCAGCTGTTCTACCAATATTGAACCCCATATTAAATCCATCAGGCTCCATAACCTCCCTAATCGCTTTAACAAACAACTTTGAAATCTTCATAATTTCAAGAAACTCTTCATCTTCCAAATCAGTATAGGAACCAACATGCCTATATGGAGCTATCAACAAGTGACCAGGATTATAAGGATAAGTATTAAGCATTACAAATGCTTTATCGCCCCTATAAAGAATATAATATTCTTCATCTTCGTCTTCTTCAGGGTGATCACAGAAAATACAACCATCCTGATCAGTTCCATCCTCAATGTATTCAGCTCTCCAAGGAGCGAAAATCTTCTTCATCTAATACACCATCTCGACTTGATCTCACACCTTAAAAAAATCTATGATCTGAAGATGGATCTACTTTTAGGTAAGTTAAACTTTGGTGGTGGTTCTAAATTTTGTCAACAGGATTGTATGGGAGGTATTATAAATGCCCATTACAATCACATAATGGTGGGTAAAATATGAAAATTCCAAAAGAAACCCATGAAATATCACCCCAAGTACACTGGACAGGAGTAAAAGACTGGAACAGAAGAATGTTCGACCGACTCATCCCCCTACCAGAAGGAACATCATACAACTCCTACATAATAGAAGGAAAAAACAAAACAGCACTAATAGACAGCGTCAACCCAGGATTTGAACAAGAATTCAAACAAAAAATAAAGAAAATAACCAACATCGAAAACATAGACTACATAATAATGAACCACGCAGAACCCGACCACGCAAATACAATAAAAGAAATCAACAAAATATCAGACGCCCAAATAATAACCACAGAAAAAGGAAAAGAACTAGCACAACAAATACATCACATAGACAAAAACAAAATAACAACAGTAGAGGATCAAGAAAAACTGGATCTTGGAGAAAAAACACTGAAATTTATAGATGCTCCCTGGCTACATTGGCCAGAAACAATGCTAACCCTCTACGAAGAAGAAGGAATTCTATTTTCATGTGATTTCTTTGGAAGCCACATGGCCAGAAGCGAACTATACGCAGAAGACGTAGGAAAAGAAGAAGTACTTAAATATGCAAAAAGCTACTTCGGAGAAATAATGATGCCCTACAGATTTAAAGCAAAACAAGCCATGGAAAAACTTGAACAAGAAAACATAAACATGATCGCACCAAGCCATGGTCCAATACACAGAAATCCTGAAGACATAATCGAATTACATAAGAAATGGAGTAATGGAAAAGTTAAAAAGAAAGTACTAATCCCCTATATATCCATGTGGGGAAGTACAGAAAAAATGGTGGATGCACTAGTACATACAATAGCCTCAGAAGAAGTAAACGTAACACCATTCAATCTAGCCACCAGTGAACTAGGTGGACTAGCAAGAGAATTAGTAGACAGTGCAGGAATAATAATAGGAACACCAACAGTACTAGGAGGATCTCACCCACAAGTTCAACACGTAACATACCTAGCAAGCAGACTAAACCCTCCAGCTAAATATTTAGGCGTTGTTGAATCCCACGGCTGGGGAGGAGGAGCAGTAAATCAGATCTCCAACATGGTCGACAGACTAGACGGGGAAATAGCTGGAGCTGTTGATATAACAGGAGCCCCAAACGACGAAAACATAGAAGAAGTAGTAGAATTTGGAAAAGAATTCGCAGAAAAAATAAAATCAATAGATATGAATTAAACGATTTCCGAGGTGATCAATATCAATACGATAGATCTGAATGAATTTGAACCCTCCGAAGAATTCAAACCTAATAAACTAATTCAGAAAGATGAAGTTGAAGTTGTTTTACTAGCTTTTGAAGAGGGACAAGGCCTTCCTGTTCACACTACACCTGTTGATGTATTCTTTCATGTAATACATGGAGAGGCTATGATAAAGGTTGGAGAAGAAGAAAAAATGGTATCAGAAGGAAAAATTGTTGAAAGTCCAGCCGATATTCCTCATACGGTAAAGAAT
>CAYNOZ010000022.1:0-18627 GCA_964398955.1 uncultured Thermococci archaeon
AATTATATTGATTTAATTTTTAGTTTCTATTGGTGTTATATCTTTTCCTACATGTTTGGTTCCTTTTAGGGTTCTAAGTTTTGTTTGGAAGTCATTAATTGTTTTTTGTTTTCCTTTTATTAAGAATATGTCGAAGCAGTTTTCTCTGTCATAGTGGATGTGATGTACTCCTTGTATTTGGTTGTCGTATTTTTGTTGTAGTTCTCTTATTTGGTCAGAGGTTGTTTTGTTTTTTGATTTGTACATGACGCTTATTATTCCGCCTATTGTGTTGTTTGAGGTTTGGTTTTGAGTTTTATATTGTTTAATGTAGTTTCTTATTGCGTCTCTAATTATTTCTGATCTATTGTCGTATCCTTCGGTTTTCATTATTTCTTCTAAGTCTTTTGAGAGTTTGTTAGGAATAGATAGGCTGATAATATTCATAATATCAGTTATTCTTATTTTCTAATTATTTGTTTATATTGGTTTGCTTTATCTATGGTAATTTGATGGATCAGGTATGTTCTGAAAAGGTTTAAAAATGTGGATCACCTTATTTTATTAAAAAAAGAAAAAAAATTAATAAATCCTCTAAATCAAAAACAACAAAAAAGAAAGTGAAACCATGACCCAAAAAAAACTTAATAAAAACAAGATAACCACAATAACCCTCATAATAATTCTAACCTTAACATTAACAATATCTGGTTGTACAAATACCAATAACACAGATAATAAAGAAGATAAGACAGACAAAATACAGGCAATTGCAAGCATAGCCCCGCAAGAAGAAATAGTAAAAGAAATTGGCGGAAAAAAATTAGATGTAACAGTATTAGTACCCCCCGGAGAAAGTCCACACTCATACGACCTAAAACCGAGCCAACTCAAAAAAATATCAAAAGCAGACATATACTTCAAGGTCGGATCAGGAGTAGAATTCGAGTTAACAAATATGGATCAAATAAAATCTCAAAACAACGATCTAAAAATAATAGACTTATCCAAAGGTATCAACATAAAGTCATGGGACGAGCATCATGGAAAAACTTCTGAAACCAACATAAATAAAGAAGGAACAGATCCACACATATGGCTATCACCATTAAATGGAATCAAAATGTCAGAAAACGTTTATAATGGTCTAATAGAAATTGATCCAGATAATAAAGATTATTACCAACAAAATCTTAACAAATATAGGGAAGAACTAAATAACTTACACAAGAATATAAAAGAAAAACTCAAACCATACGAAAATCAATCATTCTTAGTATACCACCCATCCTTTGGATACTTCGGAGATGCATACAACTTAACTCAGATAGGAATTGAAGAAGAAGGAAAAAAGCCTGGACCGGAAGGAATCTCAAACATAATAAACCAAGCAAAAGAACTGAACATAGACGTTATATTCGTCTCCCCACAGTTCGACACATCAAGCGCTGAAGTAATAGCTGAGGAAATAAACGGAAAAGTGATCACTGCAAATCCATTAGCCGGAAACTACTCTCAAACCCTACAGAACTTAGCTGAAAAACTTGAAAAAGGATTAAATTAAAATAAATGTGATTAAATATGAGTAAAAAATCAGTAATCACAATAAGGAATTTAGATGCAGGTTACGAAAACGAAGTAGTTCTAGAAGACATAGACCTCGAAGTAAAAGCAAAAGATTTCTACGGAGTAATTGGACCGAACGGAGGAGGAAAAACAACATTACTAAAAGTTATACTAGGGCTTCTAAAACCTATGAAAGGACAGATTAAGGTATATGGAGAACCTCCGGAAAAGGCTAGTTCATATATAGGATATGTTCCGCAATATGCAGAGTTTGATGAGGATTATCCAATATCAGTATTTGATGTAGCCTTAATGGGTAGAAGAACTAAAAAAGGGAAAATACCTAGATACAATCAAAAAGACCGTGAAAAAGTTGAAGAAGCCTTAAAATCAGTAGAAATGTATAAAATGAGAAATAAAAACATAAATAAATTATCAGGAGGTCAGAAGCAAAGAGTATTCATCGCTCGCGCACTTGCATCAGAACCTAAAATATTACTACTAGATGAACCAACCGCTAGCATCGACCAACAAATAAAAGAAAGCATATACGACCTACTAAAAAAACTTAACAAAGAACTAACCATTCTATTCGTAACACATGACGTAGGAGCCATATCAAAATATGTTAACAAACTAGCCTGCCTAAACAAGCATCTATACACACACAATGAACCATACCTAACAAAAGAAATGCTAGAAGACGCATACCAATGCCCAGTCGAACTAATCACACACGAAGGACACGAAATTCCACACAGAGTAATATCTCATAAAGAATAAGTGATAAAATGCAAGAAATACTAGAATTACTTCAACTAAGCTTCGTAAGAAGAATGCTAATCGCAGGACTCTTAGCAAGCTTCTCATGTGGAATAATAGGAACATACGTCGTAGTCAAAAAAATAGTATTCGTAAGTGGAGGAATAGCCCACTCAACATTCGGAGGAATAGGACTAGCATACTACCTACAATACGCCTTGGGATGGACATGGTTCGAACCACTAATAGGAGCAATAATATTCGCCCTAGGATCAGGAATAATCCTAAGCTCAAACTGGATAAGAAAAAAAGTAAGAGAAGACTCAACCATAGGAATAATATGGGTAGCAGGAATGGCCTTAGGTGCACTATTCATAAACCTAATAAACACCAACCAAATGACGATCCAAAGCCCCTCAAGCATCCTATTCGGTAACATACTACTAATAAGCCAACAAGACCTCTACCTAATGCTTGCCCTAGACATAATAATCATATTCACAACAGTACTCTTGTTTAGAGACTTCCAACTCCTAACATTCGACGAAACATTCGCAAAAGTAACCGGAGTAAACGTTAAAATACTGAACCTACTACTATTCACACTAATATCCCTAACAGTAGTAATACTAATAAAAATAGTGGGAGTAGTACTAATACTAGCAATGCTAACAATCCCCGCCGCAACATCAAACCTATTCACAGACAACCTAAAAGACATGATGACTCTATCAGTAATACTAACACTAATAATGACAACAATAGGAAGCCTAATATCAATAACCTATGACATACCACCAGGATCAACAATAGTACTAATAATGTTCGCAATATTTATAACAACACTCACCGCAAAAAAACCACTTCCCCCCAAATAAAAACAAAAACAAAGACCAAAATTAAATAAATGACAGAGGAAGGACAATGATAAAAAAAGTACTAAAACAAATAAAAAAAGGAACAAACAACAAAAACACAATAAGCCAAAAAACAGACATATCAAAAAGACTTCTAGAAGCAATATTCGAAGAAGCAATACGAAAAAACTACATCAAACAAATATCTTACGAAGGAAAATGCAAAAACTGTCCATTCAACACCTCATGCAACACAGATCAAAACAACTGCACCACAATAAAAACATACAAACTAACAAAAAAAGGAGAAAAATACCTAAAACAAAAACAATAAACAAAAAATAAAACTAAAATAAACCCTAAAAAATTTTTAGTCAATTAATTCAGTTTCTCCTTCCATAGCTGGCATCATAAAAAGCGTTATAGTATCATCATCTCCAGGATTTTCGCCTTTATGAGGAACCCCCTTAGGAGCGTAGAAAAAGTTACCCTCTTCTAAAATTCTTTCTTCACCATCTACAGAAATTTTTAATTTACCTTTCAAAACGTACTCGGCATGACCATAGTCATGTTTATGGTAAGGCATCGTTCCTCCAGGTTTCAAAATTGTTTTTCTTAAATAGTAATCTAATCCTTCTTCAGGTCCAAATAACCATTTAATAAAAACTCCGTCCGCCTCTCCAACTTCTTCTAATTTGACGTCATCAACATGCGAAACAAATGATTCTTCCAAAATCTCACCCACAAACATATTTATTACAAACCTTCTATATTTTTTGGTTCCTTACCTTTTAGAAGATGATATAAAAATAACTACTAAAAAAGGAATAAGCTGATATATAGTAGTATTATTCAATCAAGTTTATTACTAAGAATGTTTTTATTGGAGGTTTAGTTTAATGAGGTTTCATATAGGTATTGATGATACTGATTCAAGAGAGGGGATGTGCACTACTTATTTAGGTGGTGTTTTAGTGGAAAATTTAAGGAATAATGGTTATAATTTATTTAGTTATCCTAGGCTTATTAGGTTAAATCCTAATATTCCTTATAAGACAAGAGGTAATGGTGCTGTTGAGATTCGATTAGAAATTGATGAAAATGATGTTGATGAGGTGAAGGATATCGCTCTGAGAATTGTTGAAGAGTATTCTCAGAAGGATTCTAATGCTGGGTTGGCTTTTGTTGAGGGTGATGTTCCTAATGAGCTAGTTGATTTGTCTGAACGTGCGCTTCATGAAGAGGTTGATATATCTGATGCTTTAGATTTGGCTGATGTTTTGGGATTAGATTATTATGGTTGGGGTAATGGAAGAGGAGTTATTGGTGCCTTATCTTGTATTGGTTATGAATTGGATGATTATACTTTTGAGTTGTTGACATATAGGTATGAGGATAAGTTTGGATCTGAGAGGTTTGTCGATAGTGATTCGGTTTTTGATTTGAATGAAAATTTTTATCCTGAAATCTTTGATTCAGTTGATGAGGATGAAGATGATATTATTATTGCCCCTCATGGTCCTGATCCTGTACTTTATGGTATTAGAGGTGAGAGTCCGGAAATTCTTGAGAAGGGTAGGGATTTGATTGTTAGTGAGGATTACGAGTTTTATTTGATTTATAAGTCTAATCAGGGTACTGATGATCATTTGGAGGAGTTATCTATTGATGAGATTGATAAGTTTAATTCTGTGATTGTTGAGGGTGAGGTTGTTAGTGAGCCTAATGATATTGAGGGTGGTCATGTTTTCTTTGATTTGAGTGATGGTGATTCTGTTATTACTTGCGCTGCTTATGAACCTACTAAGGATTTTAGGAAGGTTGTTCGTAGACTTCGTTCAGGTGATGAGGTGAGGGTCTTTGGTGGTGTAAGTGAAAGAATGACTTTAAACCTTGAGAAGTTTGAATTGTTGGATAAAAAGGAGTTTTATGAGGAGCTTAATCCGGTTTGTCCTGATTGCGGTAATAATATGAAGTCTGCTGGTAGGGATCAGGGGTATCGTTGTAGGAAATGTGGAACATCTGCTTCTGAAGATGATGTTAGGAGAAGGAAAATTGATAGGGATATTGAGGAAGGTTTTTACGAAGTTCCACCTATGGCTAGGAGGCATTTATCAAAACCTTTAATCAGGGATGGGTGAAGATCAATAAATTTTTTAAGTAATTAAATCCTTTTCTAATTGAATATAGTTTATCTCTGTGAATTATGAATTTTTGAAGTTCGTATATTAGGTTTATGGATTTTTAAGGTGTTAATGTGGTTGATCTAGCGATTGAGACGATGAATCTGTCTAAAAATTATGGTGATTTTGTAGCTGTTGATGATTTGAATTTGGAGGTTGAAAGTGGGAAATTTTTTGGGTTTTTAGGTCCTAATGGTGCGGGTAAGACTACTAGTATGAGGATGATGACTGGTCGTTTAAGTCCTACTTCTGGTACTGCTAGGATTGTTGGTTTCGATGTTGTTGATGATACTTTAGAAGTTAAGAAGAGGATAGGGGTTTTGGAAGATGAGCCTAGGTTATATGATCGTTTAACAGTAATTGAGTACCTTAATTTTATCGGAGATATTTACGATATTGATGTTGGTGGCCGTGCTCAAGAATTAATTGATCTTGTGGATTTGAAGGATAAAAAAGATTCTTTGATAGTGGATCTTTCTCATGGTCAGAAGAAAAAAGTTGGCTTAGCTGGGGAGATATTACATGAACCTGAATTGCTGTTTTTAGATGAGCCTTTTGCAGGAATTGATCCTATCAGCTCAAGAGCTATTAAAGATGGTTTAGTGGAACTAACTGATCAAGGTGTTACTATCTTTCTTAGTACTCATATTTTGGAGGTTGCGGAGAAGTTATGTGAAGAGGTTGCGATTATTGATGATGGTGGTATCCTTGAAAGAGGCGATATCAGTAATCTTCGTAAAAGGGCTGAACTTGATGAGTATTCATCGCTGGAAGATGTTTTCCTTAAGTTAGTGGAGCAAAGTGAAGAGGTAAAATTATGACAGAATCTTTTCTGAGTATGAAGAGTGGTTCTAATATTTGGAAGTTCCTCAAGGCTTATTATAAGATATATAAGAATAGTTTAGGTTTGAAAGAGGTTATTGCTTTAGTTGCTTCGATCCTAATTTTGTTGATATCGGTGTCTGCTTCTGTTTTTCTTTATGGTTTTTTGAATAATTTAAGTTGGTTCCCTTTTTTTAATCCTAATGATTTACCGAGTATCCCTACTTATTTGCTTAATAGTTTATTATTCTCCCTTTTTACTGCACTTTACTTTGTATTTATTTTTATGCCAATCACAGGTTTTGTGCAGAAAGGGGAGGATCCTGAATTTCTTCTTAAATTTCCTATAACATATTTAGAAGCCTTTTCTATTGAGACTATCAGAACCTTAATTAGTATTTGGAAAATTGCGTTATTCATTCCTCCGGCAATTACATTGTTCCTTCACATATCCAATAACCTAGCAATTTTTATTTTATCAGTAATAAGTTACGGAATGTTTTTATTGCATTTAAGCGGGCTTGGATATATAGTTTTAAGCTTTTTACAGGGGATGCTACAGGATAGAAAGTTTAGGGACATAGCAGGTCTAATAGCGGGGTTAGGAGGGTTCTTTCTTTACTTTTCTTTTTATATACTTCCTAGAATAGCTCCCGTAGAGGAAATATTAAGAATTACCTATACTTGGCACCTGTTACTACCTAGTGGATGGATTATTGAATTGGTAAATACGAACAACCCAATCTGGATAATACCAATAGCAATAATATTTATATTAACAATGTATCTGGGCTCAAAATCTTTTAAATACTCTTATTACCTTTCAACAGAAGGAAGAAGATCAGAAAAAAAGGTGAGAAGTGTAAGCATATCAATACCTGTAGGTAAATCAATGAACACAATTATCTCAAAAGATATTAAATACGTACTGAGGGACCCGGTAATAAAGAAGAGCTTCATATCCCTCCTAATCTTCCCAATAATATTCGGATTTCAAGCAGTAGGAGAACCAAGCTTTGGTGGATCAACATACTTAGCATTCATGTTAGGAATTTTCTTCTCCCTATTATTCGCAAATTATTTAGGATACGAAAGAGATGGAATATTCAAACTACTTAGCTCACCAATTAACAGAAAAAGCATAATACTAGCAAAAAACCTATTAATAGCATTACTAGCGCTAATATATTTCTCCACAGTATTCACAGTATTCAACCTAATATTCGAACTACCAATACTAAAACCACTTCTAACATCATTATCAGTCTTCCTAATATCAATCACAGTAGCCAACAACACAACTATCTACTACCCACAAAAAATACCGGACTCCGGCCTTTCCTCCGGAAACAAACAAGGATTCTTCACAACAATAATATTCGGAATAATAACCCTAATACTATCAACACCAATAATACTACACATACTCGGCGGAACTTTCATAATACCAGAAACACCATTCATAATAATACCAATCTACGTAATAATAATATACACACTAGGAATACGCTGGACAACAAAAAAACTACTGCAAAAAGAAACCAAAATCTTAGAAAAATTCAACTAAAAAATAACAAAAAATCCAAAGAACAAAAAACAGAAAATATTCCTAGCTAAATTATTCTAAAAGAATCTTAGGAGTCAAATCTTTAAAGAAATAAAGAGCAGAATTGAATAAAATTAAATTAATGAAACCAAGAAATAATGATAAAAATGTAACCAATAACCAGTTCAAATTAATTAAAAAAGGTAATAATAATATTGAAATAGATATTAAAATTCCAAGAAATTTGATTACAAAATTTAAATAATCTGAGCTACCTCTTATTAAATTAAGTCCTAATAGAACATTTAAATGCAAAGATCTATCAAAATCCAAATCCAAATTTACAATAAAAAATGGAACCCCATACAAAAAATAACCTAAAAAAACTATCGCCAAGAAAGAGAGACCAGTAAAGAAAACAGAAGTATCTAAAATAAATAAATTCATAAGAATTAAGAATATAGGAATAGAGATTAAATTAAACTTAAAGAGTTCTTTAAAATATTTGATTAAGTTATCTGATACTTTAAAGCTATTTTTGTAATGATAATCATTCAAACTACCTAAGATTCCTGATAAAACTAAACTGAAAACAACAATTAGTACGAAAAAATTGATCATAATACCTAAATTTGAAACGAAAATCAAACTATTAGAACTAAAATTAGTATTACTAAATTTTATAAGGTCAAATTTAGAAATTAGTTCCCCAAATAAATTAATTTGTTCTGGTTTGATCTTAAAGTGAAATGCCATTTGTTTCAAGCTCATTATCAATAAGAATGAGCTGATTACAGATAGTGGAATTGTTTTGATAAGATTTTTAGTTTCTAAGAAGCTTTTTGTTAGATATTTTCTTATTTTCACCATATTAATCACTTATGAATAAAAGAAAAGTAGAGATTGATTTTATCTTAAATCTTTTTTGATGAATCTTGTGTATGCGATGCTGAATGGTAGTAGTAGTTGTACTGTTATGATTGCTAGGTTGTTTATTACTAGTGGTATGGTTTCTCCGATTGATTTGAATGTTTTGGTGTATTCATCTCCTGCGAATGCTCCTCCAACTAGTTTTGAGTAGTGATGGGCTGGTGATAGTGAGTATAGTCTGTTTCTCCATTTGTCTCTTTTTTCTCTCCATTCTTTGTATGGATCTTCTACTGGTATTGTTACTGGTTGGTCTCCTGGTTCTGAAACTTGTCCTGATGAGGTTCCTCTTTCTACTGAGAAGTGATCTGGTCTTTCCCCTGCAAGTTGGGATGCGCCTAGTTCTGCTATTATTGGGTAGGCTATTGTTAGGAAGATTACTATTGCTATTCCTACTAGTATTGCTGTTTCTGGTTTTTTTATTATTGTTGATATCATTACTCCTAGGCTTAGGAATGATAGTATGTATATTAGGGTTAGTATGGTTGATATTAAGGATCTTGTTAGTGATGTTAGGTCGATTGGTACTCCGATTATTAATAGGTAGGTTATTGATAGTGTGAACCCTAGGAAGATTATGATTATTAATGCTAGGGCGTTTCCTAGGAATTTTCCGTTTATTATTTGGTCTCTGTAGATTGGTTGGCTTAGTAGGGTTTTTCCTGTTCCTTCTGATATTTCTCTATTTATTGCGTCGGCTCCGAGTGTTATTCCTATTAGTGCTCCGAATATTGTTATGATTTGTAGGTTTGTTATCATTGATAGTGTTATTGGTGTTTTTGCTACGAGTAGGTCGACTCCGTAGTTTCTTAGTGGGGTTATTCTTGTTTGTCCTGCTAGGTCTATCATTGTGCTTCTTGTTACATGATTGATTAGTAGGATGAATGCGAGGTAGAGAAATAGAAGGCCTAGGAATCTTTTGCTGCGTATTGCTTCATAGAATTCTTCCCAGGCTACGTTTAGTTCTTTCAATTTTTTCACCCCTTCTATCTTCTTCCTACTCTTTTCATTAGAACTACTACACCACCTATTGCTATTGCTAGTACTCCGATTCCGATTAGTGCTGTATTTGAGCTTTGGGTTACTTGAACTCTTAAGCTGGTGCTGGAGCTTACTTGGTCTGAGTTAGTTTTTACTCCTATTCTTTGCTCTCCTGATGGTGTTCCTTCTGGTATTTGTATTTCTAGTGTTGCTCTTCTTTGATCTCCTCTATTTAGGTTTGTAATTCTCTTCGGTTCTATTGTAGTTTCCCAACCGTCTGGTCCATCTATTTCAAAGTTGATGTTAGTTATTGGAGCACTTCCGTAATTTCTTATCATAACATCTGTTGTAATCGTATCTCCGGCTTTTCCTGAAACCTGATAATTGCTGAAGTTCACGTCTAATTGGTAGTTTCCTATCAACTCGATTGTTATGTTTTTCTTGTAGGTTTGGCCTGATCCTTCTACTATTAAGGTAGCATTGTATTCTCCTGGTTCTGAGTTATAGGTTGGTACTGCTTTAAAGAAGACTGACTTGGTTTCTCCACTATCGATTTCAACGTTATTTGTTCTAACACTTTGTTTAGATGTTTTGAAGAATGAATGTGACCAGTCTGTTGGTAATCCTTTTAATTTTAAAGAATATTCATCATTTAATTTCCCTTTATTATCTATTGTTATTTCATATGGTTGTTGGCTATCAAACCTTACTGTTAAACTGGTGCTTTCTAATTCTGAATCGAAGTAGTAACTGGATCTTTCTATTCTAACCATTTCAGAGGTTTCTTCACCATCTAATAGCTCTATTGTATCTGTTTCAGTTTCATAACCTTCTTTACTGACTTTGATATTATATTCTCCTGGTTCTTTCTCTATCTCAACGCTTCCTTCAGAATTAGTTATAAATGTTTCATCTCCTATTTCTATTTCTGCATTATTTACCGGTCCAGAATCATCTTCAACATTCATAGTTAGTTCAGCTGGTTCTCCTCTAAAAGTTTCGTAGACAAATACCGAAACTTCTTCTTTGTTACCATTTGCACTAAATTTGATCTTATGCTCCCCTAGAAGAGCATCTCTTGGAGACTCAACAATTAAGTTAACAGTCTTCGATATATCCTCTTTTAAAGATAATAGCTTAACTCTTTTTTCATCACTGATTTCAAAGTATGCTTCCCAGTCATCTGGTTTATCGATTATATCTAATTCTACAACCTTATCAGATTTATTACTGGTTAATTCAACAGGAAAACTTACTTCTTTACCTGCCTCATTTTCTAAACCGATAGCAGAAAGATCTAACTCAACTCCACTTCCCATGTTATTAATATCTGGTTTTATTGATGAGGAATAAACACTTAAGACTTCATCGTCATATCTTAAAGCTAAATTCTTATGGTATGCCGTTGATTCTGATTCTATAGAGTAATAACGGTTTGATATAGTTATATTTAGTTCTTCATTTGATACTCCTTTTGCTTGAATTTCATAGTTTTCAACAGAATATTTTTCTCCTTCCTCTACTGAAATTTCTTCAGCAAGTTCTGCTTTATGCTTCACAATTATTAAGAAACCATCGTCTGTTTCTTTTCCAGGAACAACTTTCAAGTTCTCTGTTTCAATTTCAACTCCAAAGTACACTTGTTCTATAGTTTGAACTTCCCCATCATCTGAAATAATTATGTGAGGATTGTTATTTGTTTCACTCTCTGTCATTTTAACTTTGTAGTTACCTAAGTTTACCGACTCTTCAACTTCTAATCTTCCTTCATAAACTTGAATCCATGGTTCTTCATCATTTGTTTGTCCTTCTACTGTGTTAGGAATTGCAGATATTATGAAAATGGCTCCAAGTAATATAGCAATTAATTTTTTATTCATCTTTATCCCTCCTTCTAGAATCGTTTTGTTCATAATGATCAAGGAAAATTTCCTCTAAACTAGGTTCATTGATTTCTAAATTACGAACAATCATATCATTATCGTAAAGAAAATCGGAAACTTGATTTCTAATATCTTTATGTGAGTGTATCACAACTTTATTATCTGCTAAACGATTGACCTCAGATATCTCATCAAAATCAAGTTCTGGTAAAGCATTTTTAGTTTCAATCCTGATTTCATATCCTCTAAGATCCATAAACTTATTCTTAATATCATCTAAAGATCCTTCAGCTTTAATTTCTCCTTCCACAAGTATTCCTATTTCATCACATACCTCTTCCACTTCACTAAGAATATGTGAAGAAAAGAAAATCGTCTTACCTCTAGCCTTCTCTTCCTTAATAACTCTTTTAACCATTGACGAACCCTCAGGATCCAATCCACTAGTTGGCTCATCAAGAATCAAAACCTCGGGATCATTTAAAAGAGTTTGAGCTAACAACAACCTCTGTTTCATACCCTTAGAAAATCCCTTAGTCTTTTTATCCATTACATCATCAAGATTCACTAACTCCAACAACTCCTCAATCCTCTCATCATCCACACGAGAATCCCCTTCATAGAAATTAGCTAAAAACTTCAAATTCTGCCATGCAGACAATTCCCCATAAACAGAACCATCTTCAGGCAAAAAACCTACCTTTTCCTTAATCTTCACAGGCTCACTGAAAATACTCATATCCAAGATCTCAATATCCCCCTCAGTAGGAGTAATTAAACCTAACATACTAAGAATAGTAGTTGATTTACCCGCACCGTTAGGACCAAGGAAACCGTAAACTATCCCACTCTCAACACTCAAAGATAAATCATCTACTGCCTTAAAATCATCATACTTCTTAGTTAAATTTTTAATTTTAATTGCTGAAATTTTTACCACCTCTTTCCAGTAAAACATAAATTTAAACATCAAATAAGATCATAAAATATAATTTAAAGATCCTGACATCACGAACACTATAGGTTCAACATATCTCTTTGTATATCAGAAAACCTTGATAATCTAAAAAGAGTTTCGATTTTGTTAGGTTTTTACCTAACACAAAAATAGAGCTAAAATTAAAATCTAATAAACAAATCATTAGCTAGGAAATAATATTAATGGAATATATAAGAAATGCATTATTTATAATATTTTTTATTTAAAATTAATTGATCATAGATTTGAATAATAATGAAAGGAAAAAAAGAGATAATGTCATTTATATAGATGGCTGTATGTTTTATGTGGATTCCCTATCGATATAGCTGCTTCTGCTCCAGATTGAGTAGCTTCAAATATTCTATTTGGTTCGTTAGCGTCTCCTACTAAATAGATGTTGTATTCTTCTTTATTTAGTTTTTCAGCTAATTCATTTTCTGGTTTGCTTCCCATAGCGAGTATTACCTTATTTGCAGAGTAGGTATTTTCTTCTCCTTCTTTTTCTGTTATTACTTTTTTTCCGTTAATTTCTTTTACTTTTTCGTTTGTTTCCCACGTAACATTTTCTTCTTCGCAAAATCTCTGTAGTAAGTCAAATCTAGTTATTGCTTCCATGTCTAGAGCTATATCGTTTAACATTTCTAATATTTTCACTTTATTATTTTTGTCTAGAAGGTATTCTGTGAGGTCGCATCCGACCTGTCCCCCTCCTATTACTAGTATTTCTTCGTTTTCTATATCCATTTCTTGTTTTAGTACATCCCAGGCCTGTAAAACATTTTCATCATTTTTTATGTCCGGTTCTATCGGTTCTGCTCCTGTTGCAACAATTATTTCATCTGGGTTTTCTTTTCTTACAGTATCCATTGTTGCTTCAGTTCCTGTTTTTATTTTCACTCCTAGTTCTTTAATTTCGTTTTCTATTTGGTCCATGAACCATTTTATTTTTTCTTTTCCAGGAGGTTTACTTCCGATCTTCATCTGTCCGCCTAGTTCTTCATCTTTTTCGTATAATGTAACGTTGTGGCCTCTTTCGGCCGCATATTTTGCAGCTTCCATTCCACCGGGCCCTCCACCAATTATTAGTACATCTTTCTGGTTTTCTGCTTTTGCTAGTTCGTTAAATTCTTTTTCTCTTCCTACTTCCGGATTAACTGTACAGCTTATTGCTTTATTATTAAACATTTCACCGATACAACCTGTATTACAGCTTATACATTTGTTTATATCTTCAGATCTCCCTTGCGCAGCTTTCTTGGCGAAGAAGGGATCTGCTATTTGACCTCTTCCTATCGCAACAAAATCAGCTACACCATCCTCTATCAATTGATCAGCCATTTCAGGTTCCCTAATAACTCCAACAGTTATTACCGGAATATCTACTACTTCTTTTATCTGTTCAGCTAAATGAGTTCTCCAGCCTTCCTCATACCTCATAGGTTCAACAGTTGTTTGCAAAGACTCGTAAATCCCTGCGGTAATATGTAATGCATCAACACCAGCTTTTTCCAATTCTTTCGCCACTTTCTTAGACTCTTCTATTCCATGACCTTCTTCAACGAACTCATCCGCACTTAATCTGAAATCAATAGGATAATCCTCACCTAACTCATCTCTTATTCCGCTAATTATCTCTTTTGGAAAAGTCAATCTATCTTTTATGTCTCCACCGTACTTATCATCTCTCTTATTAGTCCTAGACGAAATAAACTGTCCAATTAAGTACCCATGACCTCCATGCAATTCAACACCATCGAATCTAGCTTGTTCAGCTCTAACCGCACCTTGAACAAACTTATCCACCAAATCTTCAACTTCCTCAGTTTCTAATTTTCTAGGGGTAATACCTAAAAAACGATCCTCAACTTCTGACGCACAAACAGGTTGCTTACCCTCTGTCTCCCTAGGAGTTGTCTCTCTACCTGCATGATGCAACTGGACGAAAATCTTAGCTCCATGATTATGAACACTCTTTGTTAATTCAGATAATCTCGGAACATATCTATCATTATCAATCATTAATTCAGTGGCGAAACCTCTTGACTCAGGATAATCAATTCCAGTAGCTTCTACAATTATTAAACCAGTTCCACCCTTAGCTCTTTCAGCATAGTAATCTATCAATCGATCAGTTACCTCTCCACTAACACCTGAAAGAAGAGAAACCATCGGAGGCATTACAATCCTATTTCTAATATTTAAACTTCCAATTTTTCCATCACTTAACAAATTCTTAAATTCTTCATCCATATAAATAACCTACCATGACATAACTAATAATTATAAGGATATAAATTATTTGGTCAAAAAATCAAATTAAGTACATCAAAATACATTCACCAAAAAAATTACATTATAAAAAAATAAATAATTTAATTAAAAAACAATAGACATAAATCAAATAAAAATATGAGAAATTACCAGAAGAATAAAAATTTTTATAATCTTAAACCGAAATAAGTAAGAAAAATAATTATAATAATCAGACCATTTCGGTTATTATTTCTTTTAATCGGTTTGCTATTCTTTCATATGCTTCATCCGTTATTCCTGCAATATGAGGTGTTGTAATTATGTTATCAAGATTGTAGAGGCTGTCTTCTGGGGTTGGTGGTTCTTCCCAGTAAACGTCTAATGCGGCTCCGGCTATCTCACCGTTCTTCAAAGCTTTTTTTAGATCTTTCTTATTGATTATTGGGCCTCTTGACACATTAACTAAGTAAGCTGTTTCTTTCATTTTACTTAATTTATCTTTATCTATTAAATTTCTAGTTTCATTTGTTAACGGTAAATGTAGGGCTACAAAGTCGGCGGAAGGTAGTAAATTATCCATGTCGCTTGTGTGGCCAATTTTTTTTACAAATGTGGGTCCTCCTTTTTTCGGATGTTTTCTAATCGCCTTAACATTCATTCCTATTCCATTGCCAATTTTTGCTAATTCTTTACCACTTGATCCTAATCCAATAATTAATAAATTTTTATTATTCAATTCCATTCCAACTGGTGTTCCAATTTTTCCTTCACTAAAAGTTTTGTGCAATTCGTTTTGTTTTCTTGCTAATCCGAACATTAAGTATAGGCTATGTTCTGCTACTGACAATGCGTTTTCTCCTGGAGTATTTGTAACTTTAATACCTTTACTTTCAGCATATTCTTGATTGACTCCTTCTAATCCTACGCCCCATTGAACTATTAGTTTAAGTTTTTCTGCATTGTCTATAACTTTTTTATTTATTTTGGACATTGCCGGTATTATAACATCAACATTTTTTACTTGTTTACTTAGATCTTTATCTGTATTTGGTGTTAAAATTCTGTATTTATCTTCGAATTTATTTTTAAGTAGTTTAGTAGCGTATGGAAAATCATTGCTGGCAAACATTATGTCTGTGGTCAAGTTATCATTCTCCTTTGGAGTTTAGTTGGTGATTGTTATTGGTTTTTGGGTTTTTGGTCATAAGATTTATATAAGAAGGGATGGATCATTTATCCAGGATAAAATATCCAGGTGATCAACTTGAAAAACCAAACAAAAATAATAACCATTACCCTAATACTAGGACTAATAATAACAACAGGACCAATAAAAAGCGAATTCCAAATTAATGACACCACAAAAACAACAAAAACAATACAAGGAGAACCAAAAAACACAAAAATCTTCTCATGGTCCACACACACATCAAAAATACTAAAAAACCTAGGAGTAGAAAAAGAAAGAATTGTAGGATTAGCAAATGCCAGTGGATACCACCCAAAATATTATAGAGAAAATTTACTGGAAAGACAACCCCCAGACAGAATATTCGGTTATTCCTCAGACCCTCTGGATGGTTTTAAATCTCCAAGTGCTGAAATTTATGTAGAAAAATTTAGTAATATTAGTGATGATGCAATTATCGCTCCAGACTCCGTTTCCGATGATATCGATGACATTAAAAACCAGGTAGGAGAAGACTTCTACTTTGAACCAGTGTATGTAAAAGGAACAAGAGCTCAAAATTTCGAAGAAATTTACAACGATATTAGAATTACTGGGGAATTAACAGGTGAAAAAGAAAAAGCTTCTACCATCATAAATGAAATGCAAAATAAAATCGATAACATTCAGAAACATCTTAATAATGTTGAAGACAGAAAAGAAGTAGTTTTCCTAACAGCTGTTGACACTAACCAAACTAATGATGATTATCCAAGATTCTCAGTCGCATATCCAGGTGTACACACCCATGCAATCATACAAAACGCAGGTATGATAAACAAATTTAAAACGGAACCAATCAATACGAATTACATTTACCCTGTTGGATGGGAAGATCTTATCTCCAAAAATCCTGAAGCAATAATCTATACAAAAGGAGGATGGGGCCCTAATCC
This sequence comes from uncultured Thermococci archaeon, assembly GCA_964398955.1. Lineage (GTDB taxonomy): Archaea > Methanobacteriota_B > Thermococci > Thermococcales > CAYNOZ01 > CAYNOZ01. Next base: position 16,866 of record CAYNOZ010000022.1, read on the forward strand.
AAAAGAAGTCATTATGAATAATAAAGATAAACTTGGAGGTATAAAAGCTGTAGAAGAAGGTAATTTCTACGGAATAGACATAGATATAGCCGGGTCACCAGGGATTCAAACAGCAAATGCAGTTGATATATTAGGTAAAAAAGTTTATCCTAAAGCATTCATGGAAGATAAAAAATCCCAAGATAAAACCGGAGTAGGTATGCGTGTTTCACCGGGATTAGTGAAGGTTCATCAGTCAGTAGATAATCCTAGTTCTAGTGTTGGGTTAATAAAGAAAGATGATTCATTAGATTTGACTTTAGAAAATGATGATAAAACACATGCGGTAACCGGATTTAACACTACTTTCAATAAGTACTTAGGAAACGTTTACCTCGACATCAATTACTTAGGAGGAAACAATGAACATATTCCAAGAACCAGAAATGCCTTCTCATACACTAATGTCACCCTGAGAAACGCAGAAAATAAAGACCTAAAAAATTCTAGTGTTACATTCAGAATTCCTAAAACTTGGTTAGTGAAGATGAATGCCAGTAAAAACGACATAACGCTTGAAAAACTTGAAGATAACAAAAAATGGGAAGAACTTGAAACAAAAATAGTGAACGAAACAGAAAATTACTTCAAATACGTAGCTAAATCAGATGGATACGGACTATTTTCAGCAACAGCACAAACGAACATCCAAACATCAACTCAAATCGACCAAGACATAGCAAATACAATACTCCAAAACACAGAAAAAGAAGTAATAGTTGGCAAAGCAGCGGCAAATCAAGTAAAAACAGAATTCACTACGAACTCAGTAAAATTCAAAGATAAAACTTACAAGAGTAAATGGAAAGAAAAAGACTATGGAATAATACAAATCAAAAATGAAACAGTAAGAATAGTAGGAACTCACAGATTTGGAACAAAAGCAGCAACAAAATACTACCAAACAAAAAAACCTGAAAAAACAACATTAATTAACTGGAAAGATAAGAACAATGATCAGACAGTACAAAGCCAAGAAATCTCAGAAATCACCACTTAAAGATAATCTTTTAGAGAAAAGTTGATAAGTTTTAATAACTTCATTCCAATATTTTCATAACCTTATTTTCTTATTCTTTTATTTTTTAAGGGTTGCTTTTATTCCTGTGAATCCTACGTTTTTGTGGTAACCTTTTTTTGGTGTTTCGTTGGTTAATTTGTCTTTTTTTGGGTTTTGGAATATTATGCTTTTGTATTCTATGTTTTTGAAGTCGTTTTCTTTTAGTAGTTTTTCGATGTATTTTTTGGAGTAGAATTTTGCGTTTTTGTAGAATATGTTTCCTTTTTCTGCTTTTTCTTTGTAGTGTTCTGCCCATGGGCTTTCTTTTAGAATTAATCCTAGTTGAATTGTTCCTTGGTTTTGAAGAACTCTTTTAGCTTCATTTACAACTTTTTTTGGGTTTTTTACAAAGCATATCGTAACGATTAGATATACTGATTGGAATTTGTTGTTTTTGAAAGGAAGTTGCTCTGCTTGGCCCGTTACTACTTTTATATGCTTTTCTTTTGCTAATTTTAATACTTCTTTTGATATGTCTACTCCATAATCTACTCCTAGTTTTTCAGAGAATCTACCAGTACCTACTCCTATTTCTAATGAAGGTGATTTAGATTCTTCAAGTACTTTTAACTCTAACCTAAAAGCTGATCTACCAAATTCGGTTTCGTACCAATCATCATAGTCAGAAGCTTTGGTATCGAAAACTTTTTTGACGGATTTCAT
>CAYNOZ010000023.1:0-17841 GCA_964398955.1 uncultured Thermococci archaeon
CCTTCATCTTCTATATGTTCTTCAGGATTTACTAAATCCGCAAACTTCGATATTTTATTACCTCCTGTTTTAAAACCCATTTCAAAAGGCTTACACAGATCTTAAACCCCTCAATTATATTCATAAACCGAATGGGGCTAAAACCAGATCTCATAAAACTTTATCGCTTAACTCTTGGCCAAGACCCTGTGTTCCAGTCAACGAGATAAATTATCGCTGACTGTAAGCCTCATTTAAACTAGATTGACCATGATTATAAAAAAGTTTCGGAGAGAGAAATTTCTGAAGTTAAACACGTTTTTGCATATAACAAAATTTCTTCAGCAAAAATATTGTGAAAAATTAAAAATTCAAATTTTTTACAAAAAATCATTACATTTTAAACATTGAAAATTATAATAATTATTTAAAGATTAGAATAAATAACATTTTAAAAGGTTCTCAGTGTAAAAAACCAAATATAAAAACTAAAAGACCAATTAATTATATATAGGGCCTGTCTGGAAGTGGATGACTTTCCCAGCTCCCTTCCATACACTCCAAGCTCCATCCCGCGACCCCACGAGCAACGGATGTCCTGATTACCGCTGCTCCCTCCCAGGCCTGACGGGGTTCATCAGGTCAAGAAGGCATAATGCCTTCACCATCCGATCCCGTGGGACGAGATATCAACACCGGAATGTATATCCAGAAGCTGGTTCCATCACCGCCTTCCAGACTTCGGTTCCCACTTATCGACGTTTTTGGGTTACAGGGGACGCCGAATTCCCCAACCTAGCCCGTGATTAAAGACCATAATAACACTTAAGTGTTTTTCGGAGAACCCAATCCTAGGTCCAATAGATTATCTTGAAAATTTTGAAATAATGGTGTAACGAAAAGTGGTGGGGCTGGGAAACACTCTAACTTTGAGATGATATTTAACAAAATTCTTAATCATTTTTCTTTGGTATTCTGTGATATCTGAAAAGATAGAGGTGTTAATTTATATTGTTTTTATTGTGTATAATATTATTGTTAGTATTCCTAATCCGATTTCTAGTAGGTATGTTGTTATTATTAGTTTTTTTTCGGTGTTTGATCCTAGTTTGATTAATATGCTGGGTACTGATAGGTATGGTGGTGGGCTTAGTTTTCCGTTTTTGTTTACTTGGGTTGGTCCTCTTTGTTTTCCTGAGTATTTTATTTTGGTTTTTAGTAGGAAGTCGATTATGTGTGGTAGGATTAGTATTGCTCCATAGATTTCTACTTTTCCTAGTATTGTTATTATGGCGATCATGCTTCCCATTGTTAGGGTTCCTGTATCGCCTGGGAAGATTGTGGCTGGGTATATGTTGTAGTATAGTAGAGCTAGTATTGATGTGGTGAAGATTGTTCCGAGTATTGCTGTGTTGGGGTGGCCGTTGAGGTAGCTTAGTAGGGTTAGGAATGATATTATTATTAGGCTTAGTCCAACTTCTAGTCCGTTGAATCCTGCTAACATGTTTATGGCGTTCGATGCTCCTATTATTGCTATTATTGCTAGTATTAGATATATTGGTCCGAATTCTATGCTGAAGAAAATGAAATTTATTTTGGTGGAGATTACAGAATTTATAATTGGTATTGATACTATTATTGATAGTAATACTTTTTTTGATTGATCTATATTTGTTAAGTCATCTATTATCCCTAATATTCCTATAAGACTTATTATAACTATTGCGTTTAAAAATTTTGTCAGACCTTCTGGAACAATGAATAAGCTACTTGATATTAATACTCCGATTATAACTGTGATACCTCCCATTTCAGGTATTTCAGGTTTTTCTGGTTTATGAATATCTTTTCCTATTATTCCTGATTTTTTAAAGGCATCTGAAATTATTGGAGTTAAAATGAAGGTAATGGCGAATGATAATATTGGTTCCCAGTACATGGAATCTCCAAAGATTATTAAATAATTGAATGTAATAAATCTTAGCGTAAGATCGGTGATGAGAAAGTGAAAATAGATTCAGTGACAATTGATCTCAGAGATCTGAAGATGGGTACTGACATTGAAAAAGATGTAATTAAAAACTTGGTAGATTATTTTAGTTCTGAGGGATTAGTATTTCACTTATTATCTAATAAAAATTTATCCGAATTCGAATCTAATATTAAAATTTTAGATGGGCATGAAAAGTTAGAAGATATCCTGGATGGAGATAATATTCACAGAAAAATGGTGATTGGTCAAAATGTTCCAAATTCTCTTAAAGGGAAGGTTTATGCAGTGGAATTAGGTTCTCATAACGTTAACGATTCCAGTTTTTATGTTGATGAATTAATTCAAGTAAAAGATATATATAAAAAATTAAAAAAGACTTTCGTGATTGTACCAGCTTATAATGAAGATAGAACTCTTTCTAGTGTTTTAGATGATCTAAAAAAATATTTTAAAAATGGTCAAATCGTAGTAATCGATGATGGAAGTGGTGATAATACTAGAGAGATAGCTAAATCTAAGAACGTTGAAATTATTTCGCATATTATTAACAGAGGCTTAGGAGGGGCTTTGAGTACAGGTATAGAATTTACAGTAGAAAAGGGAGCGGAAAACATAATTACTTTCGATGCAGACGGTCAGCATGATGTTAAGGATGTGAAGAAATTATTGTATCCATTAATTAATGAAGAAGCCTCATTTGTGATTGGAAGCAGATTTAAAGGGGATACAAGTAAAATGCCATTTATCAAGGTTTTAGGTAACAAAATATTGAATTATATAACATTTGGGTTAACTGGAAGATTGGTTACAGATTCTCAGAGTGGTTTCAGAGGAATAAGTCGGGATATGGCTAAGGATATTGAACTTAAATGCGACCGTTATGCGATTTCATCGGAACTTATTATGGAATCTAAAGATCTTAAGTTAGTTGAAGTTCCTATACCCGCTATTTATGATGAATACAGTTCCAAGAAAGGTACTAATGTTATTTCAGGAATAAAAATATTTCTGAAACTGATATATAAGATCTTATCTCAATTTTAGGAAGGGTGAAAATATGTTGTTTATCCAGTATATAGTATTGATCTTGTTGGCTTTGATAATCATCTTTATTTACAAAAAAAGGAAGGATTTAAGCACAATAGAATATTTAATATGGATATTTGCGTCTTTAATAATTGGTATAGTTGCAGTATTCCCTATAACTATTTCAAATACAATTAGTAATATAACAGGTATTGCTAGAGGTATTGATGCATTATTCGTAGTAGGATTTATTTTAACATACTCATTAATGCTTAAATTATACATTAAAGTATATGATTTAGAGAACCAACTTACAGAGATGAATAAAGAAGTTTCAATTAGACTAAAAAATATAGAGGATTCAGTAGTAGAAGAAGATGAAAAAGATTGAATAATTCTAGATGAAAAGATATTTAAGAAAATTAATTGGTAATAAATTGAATCTCAAGTTAAATTTTTTATATGTTACGTTTGAACTAAGTAAAAACTTATTAGGTGTTTTATATGAGTGTAAGAGATCGAAGTCTTGCTCCAGAAGGAAAAAAGAAAATTAATTGGGTTAAATCCCATATGCCGGTTTTAAATTTATTGGAGAAACATTTTGAAGAAGAAAAACCGTTAAAAGGTACTAATATAAGTATGGCGATCCATTTAGAACCAACAACTGCTTACTTAGCTACAGTTCTAGGGAAAGGAGGAGCGAAAGTGGCTTTAACAGGAAGTAATCCGTTAAGCACTCAGGACTCAGCCGCAGCTGCAGTAAATGAAGAAGAAAATGTTGAGGTTTATGCAAAACACGGTGCTGACAAAGAAGAATTTTATGAAAACTACAATAAAGTTCTGGACATTGAGCCAGATGTAATAATCGATGATGGTTCTGATTTAGTCTCAATAACCCATGAAAAAAGAAGAAACTTGCTAGATAAAATCAAAGGAGCTTGTGAAGAAACTACCACCGGTGTAAATAGATTAAAATCTATGGAAAAAGAAAATGTCTTGGAATTCCCAGCAATTGCTGTAAATGACGCCAAAAGTAAGTACTTATTTGATAGTATGCATGGAACCGGTCAATCAGTTTGGGATGGAGTTATGAGAACCACTAACCTTTCTATCGCAGGAAGCCAAGTAGTGGTATCTGGTTTTGGCCCAGTTGGAAAAGGTATAGCTAAGAGGGCTGATGGTTTAGGTGCGAATGTTACAATAACTGAGGTTAACCCAATTAGAGCTTTAGAAGCAGTAATGGAAGGATATAGTGTTAAAACTATGAAAGAAGCTTCTAAAATAGCTGATTTTATAATTACAGCTACAGGAGATAAGAACGTAGTGGATAAAGAACATTTCAACTTAATGAAGGAGAACGCGATTTTAGCGAATGCTGGTCACTTCGATGTTGAAGTAAACGTTGAAGGATTAGAAAAGATGGCAGAAGAAGTGAAGGAAGTTAAAGAGAACATAACAGAATATAAATTGAATGATAAAAGCCTTTTCGTGCTTGGGGAAGGTAGACTAGTTAATCTTGCCTGCGGAGATGGACATGCCGCCGAAATTATGGATATTAGCTTCGCTTTACAAGCTAAATCAGTACTATACCTAATAAATAATGACCTTAAAAATAAAGTATACAATGTTCCTAAGAAAATTGATGAAGAGGTCTCAGAACTAAAATTGAAGGGAATGGGAATAGAAACTGATACTTTAACTGAAGAACAGAAAGAATATTTGGGAAGTTGGAAGCTTGGAACCTAAATTTTTATTTTTATTATTTACATGTTTTTTAAGAAAAGAAGCCAAGCTTGATGATATCCATCTTCATATTGGTCTCTGAATGGTTCTTTTTCCCATTCGCTAAATCTTGATCTTAATTTTTCTATTTTATTTTCATCAACATCATTATTAAGGATTTTATAGATTAAACTGTCTTCATTTTGTTCCTCGATCCCTGATATCATTCCTTCACATGCTCTTATGAATCCATTATTTTCTTCAATCTTTCTTAAATGATTTAAATGTTCTTTCGCTTCGGTAGTTTTTTCTTCTTTCAATGAATCTATTATCAAATTGAATCTCATTTCTTTAGCTTCCATTTTATCACAAAAAAGAATAATAAATTAAAAATTACTCGGTATCAACAAACCGAAGTATATCTCTCCTAGTGATTATTCCTTCAACTTCTTCATTTATCACCATTAAAGAACCAATCTGCTTTTCTTTCATTATTTCAGCAGCTTTACCGACATCTGCTTCTTGTTCAACTGTTATTAATCCTTCAGTCATAAACTCATTGGCTCTAATGTTGAGAATATCTCCAGCCATTGTTGATTTTGCCTTCTCAAATATTCCATTATTGCCGAAGAAGTCAAGGATATCAATAGTTGTAATAATTCCAACCATTTCATCATGATCTATTACTGGTAATCTTCTAACATCATTCCTAATCATTTCTTTTCCTATATCTCCTAAAGTCATTCTCGGAGTTGCCGTGATTAAATCAGTCGTCATGGCCTCTTTAACTTTCGCACCAACATCTTGACTTGCGAAGAATTCTACGAACTCTTTTTCTTCAACCACTCCCTGAGGAATTTTGTTCTTAAGTACAGGTAATCCTCCAACGTCATTATCCATGGTTTTCTTAAAAGCATCCATGATATGATCACGATAATTGGCTGATATTATATCATGGTGCATTATCTTTCTAATAGGTTCGTGAATAGCTGAAAGCAGGTTCCCATCATGATCCTGAGTTACTATGTTGAACATCTCTCCACCACCCAAGAAATTTATCATATCTCTCGATTTAACCAAACCGATGATCTCTCTCGTACCGGGATCAGTTACAGGAACTCTTCTTTCTTCATATTCAGAAACTGTCTCCGCTAATCCTTTAATCGTCATGGTAGGTGGTACATCCACAACTTCTCTCGTTATTTCCAATACACTTCCTTCAGTCTCAACTTCTCGACTAGAAAATTCTTTTGGTCCTCTATCACGAGCACCATATCCTCCTTGATTTTCTCTTACCATTCATAACTCACCTCTATAGATTTGAATAAAGTGATTTTATCAAGTCTATTTTATCAATAAGACCCTTTAAAAAGTATCCTTGATCTACGACAGGGATAATTTCTAAATCCCTCTCGATTAATAATTCTATTGCTTCTTCCACAGAATCTTCTGGACTTAAAACGGTAGGAGATCTATTCATTACCTTTTTTACTTTAGGTGGTTCATTCATATCCAAGGAAAGCTTCCTGTGAGCAATTAAATCCTCTTGAGATATTAATCCTACTAGTTTATTCTTTCCTTTAACTTCTTCAACAACCGGAAAAGCCTGAATATTCCCCTCTTCCAATTTCGACCATATTTTGGTAATACGAATATCAGGTTTAACAAATGCCCCATCATGCATTAATTCACTAACCTTATCCTTTCGAGGTTTTCTCTCTTTTGATCGAGCCCCCACCAAAATATCTTCAAGTCCAACAATTCCTAAAAACTCATTATCACGATTAAAAACTGGAGCATCAAACAAATCGTTTTTTATCATCTTATCCGAAGCGGTCCTTAAATCCATATCATTATAAAGGTATATTAATGGCTTATTAGTAATTGATCTAGCAGGCATATCGGCTTTTGAATCTTTTATTTTAAGAACATCTGATCTCTTCAATATACCAGAAAAGTTATTATTCTCATCCAAAACTACAAGTGTTCTAATTCCTTCTTCCCTGATAATAGATCTCGCCTTAGTTGCTAAATCAGTTTCCTTTACTGATATCGGATCCACTATAACATCGCCTAACATGAGATCATCCCATGATATTAATTCTTTGTACACTATATATTTTTCCTTACCTTATTTTAGAAGGCTCCCCTACATTCGTCACATACCCATCTTCCATCATATTCGACAAGAGGCTTGTATTCTCCACAGGATTCGCAAAATCCTAGCATTTCTCCTTGTGCTTGTCTTGAAACATGTTGCTTACTGTTATCTTCTTCAACTAAATCGGAGTATGCATCTAAAATATTCGATAAGTTAATGAATCCTACTGGTTTTTCATCTTCGATTATTAAAAGTCTTCTCATACCATTATCTATCATTAGTTGTGCTCCTTCAGCTATAGTTCTGTCAGATTCTAAGCTTACTATATTAGATGACATTATATCTTCTGCTTTTACCTTCTCCGGATCCTGTCCTTTTGTTATAACATTATCTAAAACATCTCTTTCAGTGACAATTCCCTCGGGATATCCATCTTCACTGACAACCACTACGCCTCCTATTTTGTTCTCACTCATGAGTTCAGATACTTTGGAAATTGGATCCGATTTCTCAACCGTTATGGCTTCTCTATTCATAATTTCTTTTATACTAGCTTCCGTGTCCATTGGAAACCCTCCTCTGTTCGTAGATTATCACCAATACTTATATAGATTTCCCAAATTCTCATTTAATTTATCAACATTTTAAATATTGAACTAGTTTATTTTAACTTTTTCCGGGCTTTTTCTTTTGTGCTCTGAATTTTTGAATAACTTTAAAACTTTTTTTACTTTTTTTGAATTAAATTCTGTTTTTAATTCTGATTTATCGTAATTTAAGTCAATATAGGAGTATAGTATTGGATCTAGATCTTCATAAGTGATACCTAATTCCTTTTCATCTGTTTGACCTTCCCATAAGTCTGCACTGGGTTTTTTATTTATAACCCTATCTGGTACTCCTATTTCTTTAGCTAATTTTTTTACTTCAGTTTTGTACAGATCCGCCAATGGTCTATAATCGGAGGCTCCGTCCCCATATTTTGTGAAGTACCCTGTGTAGAATTCGCTCTTATTGGAAGTACCTACTACTAGACCATCAGTACAGTTTGCAGCATAATAAAGAATCATCATCCTAGTTCTTGCCTTAAGATTTGCCTCAGCCATCCGATCTTTACATAGTGTTCCTAATTTCTCTTGGTTTATGACTTCAGTAATTTTTATCATTTTATAATTTATTCCGATCTTATTGGCAAGTTTTTCAGTTTCTGGTTGTTCAGTTTCTGGTATTAAGATTCCTAATACTCTTTCTTTGCCTAAGGATTTTTTTAGAAGTATTGCTAAGGTTGTAGAGTCTAATCCTCCGCTTAATCCAACTACTGCTTTTTCTTTTTGTGTTTCTTTGAATTTTTCTTGTATTGAGTTTATGATAATTTTTTTTGTTTTTTTAATATTGATATCTCTCATATTATCCCTACATCCTTCTAATGTTTATTCCTTGTTATTTTTGAAGTTGAGATTTTAGTTTTTTCTGTCATGGTTTTTTACCGAAAATTTTAAAAGAATTTCTTTAAGAATATATTATGGGATTATAAAATACTATAACCTGATTATAAATTAGTGGACGAAACCTCAAATCCTATTTCAAAAAAAGAATACAAAAGTAGCAACAAAGTTTACAAAGTAAATCAAAATCTTGGTTATAGAAAAAAGTTTATTTATTATTTTAAACTAAAAATATTCGGATTAAAAATAGGATGTGGAATTATGAATATCTTAAATAGTTTAAAAGAAGATTTAAACAAAATCAAGGAAAATAAACCTTTAATCCATCATATGACAAATCAAGTAGTGATGAACGATAGCGCTAACATAACGATAGGCATAGGGGCTTCTCCAGTAATGTCACACTCTAAAGAAGAAGTAGAAGAAATGGTAAGTATTTCCAGCTCACTCTTACTTAACATAGGCACCCTAGATAACAATTTTATGAAAAGTATATTACTAGCCGGTAAAAAAGCAACTGAAATGAACAAACCAATAATTCTAGATCCTGTTGGAGCAGGTGCAACCGAATACAGAACTAAAAGCGCTAAAAAAATATTGGACAATACAAATATAAGCATTATAAAAGGGAATGCAGGTGAAATCTCTGCACTACATGGTTTAACAGGTAAAGTCAAAGGAGTAGAATCAGAAGTTCAGAACAAAGAAGGTATAGAAGAAATGGCTAAGGAACTTTCAAAAAAATACAAAGCCACAGTTACAGTCACTGGAAAAACCGACATAGTAACAAATGGAAATAAAACAAAGAAAATTGATAACGGAGTTGAAATGCTTGGCAATATAACAGGATCAGGATGTATGTTAGGTTCAATTATTGCTAGTTTCATAGCTGTGAATAATAATCCTTTCCTAGCCTCCTTAGAAGGATTACTAGCCTATGAAATTTCTGCAGAGGCTTCTTCTAAAAATTCTGATGGACCTGGTGACTTTAGAAAGAACCTGCTAAACGAAATCTTTAACCTTAAAATAGACAATATTAAGCAGGATATTAAGATCAGGTGATTTAATGGGTGAAACTCATAATAACGGAAAATTATCAGATTTGAGTGTTTACTTTATTACAGATAATGGATTTGGTTGGTCACATGAAGAATTGATGAAACAAGTTTCTGATTCTGGAGTTAAAATAATACAATTCAGAGAGAAAAATGAACCAATTAATAAATGCGTTGAAATTGGTAAGAAGCTTGAAAAAATTGCTGAAAAAAAGGATGTAAAATTAATTGTTAATGATAGAGTAGATGTAGCAATGGCTATTGATGCGGATGGTGTTCACTTAGGCCAAGATGATTTACCCTTAAGAGATGCTAGAAAAATTTTAGGATCAGATAAGATAATAGGTATTTCAGTTAAGACGGTTCCCCAAGCTGTGAAAGCTGAAAAAAATGGTGCAGATTATTTAGGTGTTGGAACTATTTTTTCCACGTCCACTAAGGAAGATACAGGTAAATCTATTGGGTTAAAAAAATTAAAAGAAATTTCAGAAAAAGTAAATATACCTATAGTGGGTATTGGAGGTATAAATAAGGATAATGCTATGGAAGTAATAGAGAAGGGTGCTGATGGAATTGCAGTTATTTCAGAAATAGCTAATTCAGATAGCCCTAAAAAAGAAGCTGAAAAATTACTGGAAATTGTTAAAAATAATTGAAACAATTAATTAGAGTTGATTAGATGTCTATACCAAAAGTTCTAACGATTGCAGGATCAGATTCTGGTGGAGGAGCCGGGATAGAAGCAGATCTAAAAACATTTACAATCTTTAAAACATATGGAATGGCGACTATTACTTCTGTGACTGCTCAAAACACTTTAGGAGTTCAAGGAATTCATGATACTCCAGTTAAAATGGTTGAAAGTCAGATAGATTCTGTTGTAGAAGATATCGGGGTTGATGCAGCTAAAACTGGTATGCTATCAAACTCCAGCACAGTAAAGGCAGTATCTAACAAAATCGATGAATATCAAATTAAAACCGTAGTAGATCCTGTCATGGTAGCTCAAAGTGGAGATAGATTATTACAAGAAGAAGCTATTAATATTTTGATAAATGATTTAGTTCCAAAATCTTACGTAATAACTCCTAATATACCTGAAGCAGAAATAATTTCTAATATGGAAATTCAAGGGATAGATGAGATGAAAAAAGCAGCTGAAAAAATAGTTGAACTAGGTGCAAATAATGTGATAGTGAAGGGTGGTCATGGAAAAGAAGACAAAGTTGTGGACATTTTCTATGACGGGGAAAAACACAGAGAACTTGAAGGAGAAAGATATGAATCTAATAAACACGGTACAGGTTGTACCTTTTCAGCAGCTATCGCCGCAAACTTAAGCAAAGGAATTGATGTTACGAAATCTATTCAAACATCTGAAAAATTTATCAATAATGCTATAAAAACAGGTTTGGAAATTGGAGAAGGAGAAGGTCCAGTAAATCACCTGAACTGGTTGGAAATCGAAAATTCTGTTAAATAAAGATTTAATTAGAATTGATCTACTCCGCCATGCTTATAGAATGCTTTACAAGTTCCTTCATGGGAAACCATACATGGTCCTATTGGATTATCAGGTGTGCATACGTCTTTAAATAATGGGCATTCTGGAGGTAGGATTTTTCCTCTTAATATATCCCCACATCTACATCTTTTACTTAATTCATCTTGTTCTGGAATTTCAACTTCTACATCAAATTTTTTGGCATTGAATTCTTCGTATTCCTTCTTTAGATCTCTTCCTGTTCCTGCAAATTTTCCTAGTGATCTCCATTCTCCCTCTACTATTTCGAAAGTTTTTTCCATCATTTTCTGAGAGATTTTATTTCCCTCGTATTTTACTGCTCTGGTATATTCATTTTCAATTTGCACTCTTTCATTTAATATGTTCTTTAGAAGAATTTTTATTGAGGCTATTACGTCTATTGGTTCAAATCCTGCTACTACTTCTGGTATGTTGTGTTCAAGTAGAGATTCCCACCCTTTCACTCCAGTTATTGTAGCTACATGCCCTGGAACTATTAATCCATCAAATTTAACTCCTAATTTTAGTAGTACTTCTACTACAGGCGGGGTTAATCTATGAACGCTGTATATGTAGAAATTTTCTAGTTCTTTTTCTTTTGCATCCATTAATACAGCAGATGTTGGAGGGGTTGTAGTTTCAAATCCTGCTGCAAAGTGAATAATATCTTTATCCGAGTTTTCAGCCATTTCTAAGGAATCTTTTATAGAATATACTATTTTAACATTTAATCCTTCAGATTTTTGATCTTCGAATGAACCATATGGCGTAGGGATTTTGTACATATCCCCAAATGTAGTTAGAGTCATGTCTTTTTGTTTCGCTATTTCAGATACTTTTACAATATCTTTTACTGGGGTTACACATACGGGGCATCCTGGACCTGCTAACATTTCTATATTGTCTGGTAGTAATGTTCTAAGTCCTGATTCGCTTATTGTATGTTCATGGGTTCCGCAAACGTGCATTATTTTTACTTTGTCATCTAGTTGTTTTGAAAGATCTTTGATATCGTTTAGAAGTTTTTTAACTGCTTTTTTATCGTTCATGTTGACAATGTCTAATTTACCTTCTTCTTTCATGGAATCCCTACTCGAATGGGTTCTCAATTTGGTCTTCTTTTTGTTTTTTGTCTGGTTTTTTTGTTTTTTTGGCTTCTTCCATTTCTTTCCAAACTTCTAACGTTTTTTCTGCTTCTTCTTTATCTAATTTTTCAATCGCGAATCCAGTATGTACTATTACATATTCCCCAGTTTCAACATTATCCAAAGTATCTATACGTACTTCCCTTTGTACTCCGCCAAAATTAACCTTAGCTTCTTTCCCACTGATTTCAATGACCTCTCCAGGAACTGCAAGACACATATTTTCACAACTACTTTAGGAAGATAACCTTTTTATATTATTGCATTCCATTGATACATGATGTTGGAGGAAGTGTCTGAAACTTTAGAACGGTCTGGATTCAAAACCTTCTCGGTTGAGAAAGTAAAGTCAACATGCTTTAACCTACTCGCAGCTAGAGATCTATCATTATTATTTGTAAAAGCATTAAAAAATATAGACTCAATTTCAAAAGAACACGTAAGAGATTTAAAAAGAATATCAACCTTCTTTAACGGAGTTCCTCTCATAGTAGGGAAAAGAAACAGAAGAGGAGAACTCGGACCTGGGGTTATCTATGAGAAAAGTGATATAAAGGCGATGGGTCTCGAAACATTAGAAAACATTTTCAGAGGAGAAAAACCAATAGCATACGCAGACAAAGGCGGACTATACGTTTCACTTGACGGAGAAGAACTAAAAAAAGCTAGAAAAGAAAAAAATATAACATTAGGAGGTCTAGCTGATCATCTAGGAGTTTCCAGAAGCACAATATACAAATATGAGAAAAATAAACAAGATGCAACACTTAAAACAGCACTTAAGCTAGAAGAAAAACTAGAAACTTCTTCAATTCTTAGCCCTATAGACCCGATGAAAGAAACCTCTAAAGAAAAATTAGAAGGGAAAAGTATCCCGAAGAAATCCGAAGTAGACAATAAACTACAACTAGATGTCTTCACAAAACTCAGTGACTTAGGTCTACTAGTAACCCAGATCAAAAAAGCTCCATTCGATGTACTCTCTAGGAGTGAGTCATACATGGTAATGACAGGAGTAAGCAAAAACGAAAGCCCAGTAGTAGATAAAAAAGCTAGAATCGTATCCCACATAACCACAGCAACAAAATCCTCAGCAATGTTCGTAGTGGAAAAAAAGCATAACGAAAGCATCAAACATGTTCCAATTTTTAATAAAGAAGACTTAAAAGAAATAAAAGATCTTGACGACCTAAGAGAAAAAATAGAGCAGAAAAAACATCAATCCTAAAATATAAATGGAACATGAAGACCCAATAAGTCCTTAAAGCTTAAAAATAACATATAAATCAAGTAAAAATGCCTCAAAGGTAATATAAAATGTTCATCTTTTCTAAAACTTCTTAAAGCCAACAAATTATTAACAGAAAACAGTACAAACCAAGGAAAAACCGAAACCATAAAAATTACCCCCTCAGAAACCCTATCAACAACCACATCAACCATATAACCTTCTTCACTATCCAAACCATACTCTCTAGCAATAAAACCATCCAAATAATCAAAACAAAGAACCAAAAACAAAATAAAAATACCTAAAAAATCATAGAACAAAAATCCCAAAGGAACAAACAAACTCAAAACTAAAGAACCACCTGAAACCATATTAGGATTTAACTTAGGAATATCAAACCTACGAACCTGATCATCAACAAAATCCCGTAAATTTTCAACCGACAAAAACCTCATAAAGTCAACCAAAAATAACCCCCCAAAATTATAGTAATTAAAACCTCAATATGAACCCTATAATCATCAGGAATTACACCCAAAAAAACTTCAGTACCGGAAAAAGGATAAAAAGGCCTAAAATAGCCTGAAATAAAATCTAAAAAATAATGAGACATAACCCCAACAATAAAAAACCTAACTAAAATCTTAGGATAAACTAAATAAATAACAGAAAGAACCACCGAAAAAAGAGACAACCCATATAATTCATGAATTCTAGTACGCCCTCCAGAACCAAACCTTCTAGTTCTTAGAACTTCCCTAAAATTCTTAAAAAGATAGAAAATATGATCAAGATCTATAAAAGTTGAAGAAACAAACAAAACCAGCAAATACTGATCTGAATTACCAATAAGAACATCAGAAAGGAAATAAGCAAATAGGAAATGGGTCAACGGATTCATATTTATTATTAAAGTAATAAACATTTAACTTATTTGGCGAACCATATATCCGATTTAATTTAATTTTCAAATAAGTCTACTTTATCGTAAGAGTCTTTTAGATGTTTACCAGATACTTTTGTATATATTTGAGTTGTATCTAGTGATGCATGTCCAAGTATGTTTTGAATTACTCTTACATCAGTTCCTTGCTCTAGCATATGAGTTGCAAAGGTATGTCTTAATGTGTGAGGTGTGCATTTGATTCCTGATTTCTCTGAATATTTTTTAAATATATATCTGATTTTTTCAGGTGTAATTCTTTTTTCATCTTTTCCTAAAAAGAGTGGTCCTTCTTCCCTATCTAGATATTCTTTTAACATTTTGATTGTGTCTTCATTAACCGGTACTACTCTGTCTTTTTCTCCTTTTCCTTCTTCTACTCTGATTAGTCTTTCTTCAAAATTTACGTTAGAAACATTTAAATTGGAAACTTCACTTACTCTTAATCCTGTTGTGTAGAATAAACGAATTATTGCTCTATCTTTTTTCCTGATTTCTGGTATTGCTTCAAGGAATTGTGCTAATTCTTTTTCTGAAAGAGCCTTTGGAAGAGATTTAGGAACTTTGGGTGGTTCGATTTCTGTTAAAAGATCTTTTCTGTCCATTTCTCTGAAATATGATCTTAGTGATTGCACTACTAAGTGCATGCTTTTCTTAGAATAATCTTTATTCTTTAAATCTATTAAAAACTTTTTAACATCCTTTGATGTTATCTCATCAATATCTTCATCTTTAATAAAACCTAAAAACTTCTCTACGTAATAAGAATAAATCTCAATCGTCCTAGAAGATTTTCCTTCCAACTCAAGTTCAAGTTCAAACTCTTCCAAATCCATACCGTATCAAACATTAATAAGAAATCCAGTTTAAATCAATTTTTGTTCCAACTAAAATTGATAACTATGATATGGCATCCCACTCATCCTAAAGAACGAACCTTCCACCCATCCACCTGTATCATATAGCTTTCAGGTTACCGATTGAAGTGGCTTAGATTGAAGAAACACCCTCCCCAAGTCAAAGATTAAGGAAAGGGACTTCTCACCAAATAAGTTAAATTTATATAAAGAAAAATCTTATAAATGATGAATTTAGCTATTAAAGGGAAGATATGGCAAACTCCGAGACATTAGAAGAGATTATATCTCATCGAGTCAAAGATCGGGAAAAGATCCGAGAAGCAATGGAAATACAAGATCAGCTCAGAAAAAAAAAGATCAACCAAAGAAAGTACCAAGATCATTAGAGAATGGAGAGAAACCCGATGATTTTAGATACATCAATCATTTCTAAATGATTCCTAGAAGAGAAAGGAACTGATAAAGCTTTAAAGATTAGAAATAAGTATTAAAGGTAATATTGATATAATAGTTCCTGATCTCCTCATTTACGAAGTTGAAAATGTTTTAAGATATAGTGAATTCAACGAAGAGGAGATGAAAAAGGTTATAGATTCTTTATTTTCCATGGATATTTTCCTTGTAGATCCTTCCAAAAGATTAATGAATTCTACGTCAAAAATTGCTCTAGAAAAAGTTATAACCATATATGATGCTACTTATGTTTCACTTTCAAAACAGTTCTCTACAATCTTAGTAACATCTGATAAGAAACTTTACAACAAAACAAAAGACTCCTACGAAGTACAAATCCTTCAAGAACTAAATTTAGGAAATATTTAGTATTATCTCCTAAACAAAGATATTAATATCGTTATATGATTCTAACATATGCTTTACGTAAACTTTATCTTTTTTCAGATTAGCAACTCTTTCTCTCTTTTAAGTTTCTCTGATATGAGGCTTATTACTGCTAATATACTCTTATAGAAGAAGAAAGTTGATTTTAGTTTATCAATAATTTTTTCTGTATTCTAATATGGATCTAAGAAGATAAAGAATATATTTAGTGACTAAAATTTATTATTTGGAAAGAATAATCAGTCTTGTTTGTTGATTATTTGTTGTTTGATTGTTTTTATTAGTTTTTCTGAGAATTTTATTATTTGTTTTGCTTCTTTTTTTGTTATTTCTTGTTCTGGGTATCTTAGTGTGCTGTATTTCATCATTTTGTTGTTTAGTTCTCTGCACATTTTTTACCGATTTTTTCTCTAAAGTGTTTCCCAAACTCGCCTCCTATGTTGTGAGTTTTAAATTCTTGTCCTGTTTTATGTCTTAATACTGCTTTTGCCGCTAGTTCAGAACCATGTAATGCGTTGAAGGCTGTTGGTTCAGGATTGTTTTCCCCTAATTTTTTAGAGGCGTTCAACCATTCCTCAGCGTTCTTCAAATATTTTGATACTTTTTCATTTCTTCCCATAGTTTTTCCTCTTCCCTAGTTGTGTATATGATTATCCCATCTTTTTTGATTTCTTTGATAAGTTCATCCTTTCCCTTGATGTCTTTGTAGTTTTTGAAGTTGGGATTCATTGATGTTTCCATTTGTTTTTCAATATTTACTTGTGATATCTTGTCCCTTATTTCTTCTTTATTACCCCATTTATCGGTGAATAGTGCTATATCTATGTCGCTCTTCCAATTTGCCTCGCCTCTTGCCACAGACCCAAATATAACAATAGTTAGAGGTTTTTGCATCGAACTTATTTCCTTCAGGTATTCTAAGGTCTGTTCTCTAAGGTTTTTTTGTGGAATTTGGTTAACCAATGGGTATTTGAAGTTAATTTCTGAGTCTGCTGTGTATTGAATTGCATGAGATTTATTTATAGATATTATTGCAGAGAATTCTTTGATTTCCGCTTTTTTGATTCTGGTATTGTTTTGCTTTTCCATATATGTTTCTATTAGATTTTTTTCTTCCATTTTGTTTAGATGATCTAGAATGGTTTGTTTTGAAAGTTCAAGGTTTTCTGATAATTGTTTCAGTGTTTTTTCTCCTTCTAGAAGGTTGTTAATTATTTTTCTTTTGGTTTCTGATCTTCCGTTTCCTATTAAATCCATCATCATATCAATCCATCAGTTTATAACCTTATAAGCTTATGCATTGATTCGTACTCCACACCTAAAAAACCACTGATAACAACCATCAACACCCCCAGGGATCGGGCACCACTGGAAACAGGAGTATACATGTGAAGTGACCCCACAGAAAGCTGTGGGCTTCCATGTGAGCCTTATCCAAAGGGAGTTTGCCAAGCATCAGGCTTCTCTCATCGACCTGACCAACATGGAACTTAAATCCGGGAGAAGACTGGATTAGACACAAATAGTGTCGTATACTAACTCGCAATGGTTCCCTTATTCTTATTTTCCGTGGTAGCTCCACACTGCCTCTACACTCTACACCGAAAACGGTTTTGAGCTTACCCTACTGCATTCGAGTTTACCTAACACCTCTCGATGTTGGTCTGAGGCTTTAGCCATTGCCTCAAAAGGCATGGGATCGCTTTTTGATATATAGAAGGCAGACTCCCAACCAACTGCCAGTTACCTACGAATAGTATTGGAACTATTTAAAGTTACGGCATTCATCCCCACGGCAAGCCGTGGGGTTTTCTGCCTCACTCCACTATAAAATTTATTCTATTTTAGAAAATGAATAAAGTTTTTTTATCCTTACTACTAGAAACCGTTTCTTAGGATTTCTCTTCATTTAAGCCACTTCAATCGGTAACCATCTATCTCACAACTCTCTCATTTGTTGATTTTAACTTATAACC
>CAYNOZ010000024.1:0-16584 GCA_964398955.1 uncultured Thermococci archaeon
AAAACTCGGAAAATTTCATAGAACAAGTAATGAACCCATTTATCAAGAAATTAAACCAAGAAATAGAAAAAATAAAAGACTAACAAAATCTTCTTTTATTCAATTAGAACCATCAATTCATCCACAAAAGAACAAAAATGGCAAAATCTTTCACAAAGGAAAATAATCACAGTAGAATTCTAAACAAATTTTTTAATATTCATTTAGAGTTTAGAATAAATGTATGACTCTTTCATTCAGGAAAAGGCAAATATCGCTTTAAGTAAATTAGGAAGTTATTTTATTTTCCTCTGATTAGGAGTGAGAAGTATCCTATTTTTGGTACTACGAAAATTGCTTCGTTTTCTATTGCTTTTTTTGGTACTCCTGGTAATTTTTTTCCGTTTTCATTGATATATGTATCTGGTATTGCGTTATTGTCTCCCCATGTTACGTAGTATTTTTTGTTTTCTTTTTTTATTATTTTTCTTACTCTGTGGACTATGGGGATTTTTTCTCCTGGGTTTCTGTAGGTTACTACGTCTCCTACTTCGATATTTGATCCATTTTTTAGAATTAATACGTCTCCTCTTTCAAATGTTGGTTCCATGCTTCCTGATACGACTACTACTAGGGGGTCATCGGTGTTGAGTCCGTATTTTAGAGAGGTGTGTATTGTAAGTACTAGTATTATGGAGATTACTACAGTTGTTAGTGCTTGTTTGGTGAATTTTTTGTTTTCTTCCTCTCCGAACATTTTTTATCTCCTTTTTTCTGTTATTCTTTTCGTGGGGTCTGTTTTATTTGATATAATTTTTATTTTGTTATGAGGTTTTGTTTTTTTCTTTGATTTCTGTTATTTTTGTTTTTATTTTGTCTATGTCTTTTTTGGTTCCGATTTCGTTGTATATTTGTATGCTTTCTTCGTAATGGTTTATTGCTTTGTTGTAATTTTTTTTGGTTTTTAATAGATCTCCTAGTTTTTCGTTGGCGGCTGCTTTTCCTCCGTAATCTCCTAAGGATTCTAGTATTTGTATTGATTCTTTGAGTTCTTTTTTTGCTTTTTTTAATTTTTTCATTTTTAGGTGTGTTTCTCCTAGTGTGTATAGTGCCCATCCTATTCCTTGTTCTGTTCTAGATTCTTTTTTTTCTTGTTTTAAGTCTTTTATTACATTTTTTAATATTTTTTCAGCTTTTTCTAGGTTTTCTGAATTTTTTAGGATTACTGCTTTAGTAATTTTTGATTTGTTTAATTGTAGGTTATCTTCTAGCTTTTTCGCATGATTTATGGATTTGTTTATATATTTTAAGGCATTTTCCATGTTTTTATCGGCTTCTATGTTTGCCATTCTATTGTAAATAAATGAAATAGGTTCATTTACCTTATCTTGATTGTTATTTATTTTATTTAATAGTTCTTCGTATAATTCAAAAGCTTTTTCTTTTTCTCCTTTTTTCTCTAACTTTAGTCCTTCACTTAATTTTGAATCGATGTTCTCCATTTTATAACTCCGTCCTTTTTACTTTAGAAAAAAGTTACTTAAGGGAATATTGGTTTTAGTAAATTATATTAGTTTTTCCTTGTTTCTTCGTTGTAGGGAATATTTTGTTTGTGGATTTATATTTTGTTTTTTCATTGTCTTAGGTTTGGTGGATAGTTTACTGGAGTTCGGTATTGATGGTTGTTTATGGTTTTTGTGTTGAATTGAGGTTTTTAATATGAAGATTTTTGGAACTTTCGGGACTAGAGGTATAGTTAATGAAAAGATGTCTTCTGATTTTGCTTTGAAGATTGGTTTGTCTTTTGGTTCTCTTTTAAAGGAGGAATCAGAGTCTGGAAAGGTTTTAGTTGGTAGGGATACTAGAACTTCTGGTCAAATGTTGAGGAATGCCTTGGTTTCCGGGCTTCAATCCACTGGTTACGATGTTATTGATGTTGGTGTAGTTCCGACTCCAGCTATTCAGTTAGGTTGTAGACGTGATGAAGATGTAGTTGGTGGAGTTATTATAACTGCCTCTCATAATCCTCCAGAGTATAATGGGATTAAGTTGCTTGAATCTAACGGTATGGGGCTGAAGAAGGAGCGTGAGGCGGAGGTTGAAGAAACATTTTCGTCGGAGGACTTTTATGAAGCTGATTACACTGAAATAGGTGAATCAGAACAGAAAAAAGTTTTAAGTAATTATAAAGAGGAAATTAAATCTAATTTAGAAGTTGAGGAGATTAGAAAGGCTAATATTTCAATTATTGTCGACCCTGGGAATGGGTCCGGTAGCTTTGGAACTTCATACTTATTAAGAGAACTTGGTTGTGAAGTAAAGACATTAAACTCTCAACCTGATGGTTTCTTCCCTGGTAGAGATCCTGAACCGACAGAAAAGAATTTAAAAGACCTTAGAGAATTAGTTCCTGCTTTAGGAGCTGATCTTGGAGTGGCTCATGATGGAGATGCTGACAGAGCTGTTTTTGTGGATGAGAACGGTAATTTCATTGAAGGTGATAAAACATTTGGCTTGATTGTTGACGATATGATCGGGAGAGATGAAACAGTGGTAACTACGGTTGCTACTTCTAATTTAATTGATGATTTAGCAAAAAGGAATAATGGGAATGTGGTGAAAACGGAAGTTGGTGATCTAATAGTGGCTAGGAAATTACATGAGATAGATGGTAAGGTCGGTGGGGAAGAGAATGGTGGAGTGATTTTTCCTGAAATGGCTCTTGGTAGGGATGGTGCCTATACTGCTGCTAAAATTATTGAAATTCTTAGCAAGAAAAGCGAAAGTTTATCAGGTTTAGTTGAGGATCTTCCGGTTTACACCCAGTTCAAGAGCAAAGTTGAGTGTCCTGACGATAAAAAGTCTGAAGTTATGGATAAAACTAAAAATGAGATTAAGAAGAGAATTGATGCTGATTTTGATGAAACTGATGGATTGAAGGCTATTGTGGAAGATGGTTGGATGATTGTTAGACCTTCAGGTACTGAACCTTTGGTAAGATGTTTTTCAGAAGCTAAAACAGAGGAAAGAGCAGAAGAATTACTTGAAATTGGGTTAAATTCTATAAAATCTTCTTTAGAAAATTAAATCAGAGGATAAGATGAAACTAGAAGTAATAACACCTTCAAGACTTCATTTCGGATTAATAGATCTAAGCAATTCTATAGACAGGAGATTCGGATCCCTCGGAGTTACAATAAACAAAGGCTATAAAATCCAAATTTCTGATAAATCAAAAGATCTGAAAATAGAAAATAAAAATCCTAAAGATAAAAAAGACATCAAAAAAGTAGTAAACACATTCTCCAAAGAATATAATACTACTAAAAATCTTAGAATTAAAATCAAAAGAAGAATACCTAGACATGTCGGATTAGGATCCACAACACAGATAAGACTAGGAACAGCACTAGGACTGAAAAAAATATTTAAAAAAGAAATAGAAATCGAAGAAATAGCTAAATTACTAGGGAGAAATACATACACTTCCATAGGAACTTACGGATTTAAAAAAGGCGGCTTCATACTCGATGGAGGGATCAGTACAAAAAAAGAAGATCAAACCCCACCAATAATACTCAGAGAAGAAGTACCAAGAAGCTGGAGATTCATAGTAGTCATACCAGAAGGAAGAGGATACAATGAAAAAGAAGAATCATCAATAATAAAAAATCACACAGTAAATAAAGAAATCCCAGAAAAAATAAGTCATAAGATATTAATGGGATTATTACCAGCGTTAAAAGAAAAAGAACTACCTAAATTCGGTGAAAACATAACTAAAATTCAGAAACTAGTAGGAAAATCATTTTCAAACCATCAAAACGGGAAATTCCATAAATCATCTGAAAAAATCGTAAAATTCCTGCAAAAAAACACATACGGATCAGGTCAAAGCTCATGGGGACCTGGAACATACGGAATAACAAACAAAAAAGAATCAAAAGAAAAACTCGAACAAATCAAATCATATCTAAACAAAAACAACATAAAAGCAACAACCTTCATAACAAAACCAAACAATAAAGGATCCAAAATAAGAAAAATCAAAGAGTGATAAAATGGGGAAATACTCAAAAGGAGCAAATGCAGAAAGAGAACTACAAAAAATGTTAGAAGAAGAAGGCTTCTCAGTAATAAGATCAGCTGGAAGCCATGTAATAGATTTAGTAGCAGGTAATAACGACAAATACCTTTGCATAGAAGCAAAAACAACAAAAAAAGAAAAAGTATACCTAAAAGAAAAAGATAAACAGAAATTATTAAACTTCACCCAAGACTTTGGCGGAACCCCATTTTTCGCAGTAAAACTAACAAGAAGAGGATGGTGGTTTCTAGAACCAAAAAACCTTCTAGAAACCAAAAAAGGATACAAAATCACTGAAAAACATCTTAAAGAACAAGGAAAAGACTTTAAAGAATTCATAGGCGAATCAAAACAGGAAAAACTAATTTAAAACAGGAAAAGTAGAGAAAAAAAATGTTCAAATACTTCGCCCCCTTCTACGACCAATTCATGAAAACATTCAGCGGAGAAATGACCGAAAAAACCTTCAACAAACTACAAATAAACGAAGGAGAAAAAATACTAGACGTAGGAGGAGGAACAGGAAGACTAGCTAAAATAATCAAAGAAAAAAACAAAAAAACAAAAATATACACCTTCGACCAATCACTACCAATGCTAAACCATGCAAAAGACAAAGAACTAAAAAACATAATAAAAGGAAACTCAGCAACCCTACCATTCAAAAACAACACATTCGACAAAATAGTCTGCTCAGACGCCCTACACCACTTCAAAAAGAAAAGAAAAAGCCTCGAAGAAATGATAAGAGTACTCAAACCTGAAGGAAAACTAATAATACTAGAATTCACACCAAAAAGCCCAATCACCAAAATAATATACCTCGGAGAAAGACTACTAGGAGAACCAACCAAATTCTACAAACCAGAAAAACTAGCAAAATTCTTCAGAAAAAAACACACAACAACAAAAATCGAAAAAATAAACACATACCAATACTTCCTAACCGTAAAAAAGAAAAAATAAGAAGCTAAACTAAATTAATTTAATTTTCTCATAAAGAAAAGATCCTCGCAAAAAATAATATTATTCCAATTTCTAAATCCGTTCAATCTTTCATGATAACAAATTGGGCATGTGGAATTTCATTCACTGTGATTACATTTTCCTTATCCACAAATCCCAATTCCTGAGCCTTCTCTATGCAAGTACTTCCAACTAAGTTAGCGATTGAGGCCTGATCCAAGTATTCTCTCATTTCATCTGGATCTATCTTATCTCCTTCATAAAATTTTCTTTTCACATTAAGATGGATCTTACCTTCTTCAAGTTCCTCTCCTAATACATCTTCATCGCACATAGAAATTAAAGTTTCACCTTGAGACTTTCTCACATTTACATGAATTGCCATCAAATCTTCCTCAAATTAAACCTCTTCTACAGGATTCTGAGCTCCACATGCCTCACATTTAAGATATTTTCGCCCATCATGATCGATAATTTTTGTGTCGGGACTATCACATTTTGGACAAATAATAAATTTTTCAGCATACTCATCTATCTTAGAATTAATCTTGAGTTCAGAAAAATTTCCTTTAAATATAACTTTCTCTCCAATTAATTCTCCATTAGTTGCTAATTCCATTGATAAGAATTTTAATAGATGTTTAGGATTACGACCGAATTTCTTCGCAATTTTTCTGAAATTATGAACTATAGTCTTCTTACCTTGCTCAGTTAAATCTGCTTTTGGAATCTCAAATCTCTTTTGATGAGATTTATCTGAAGGCACATTTTCATACGCTTCATTCAACATATCTTCATACATTCTCACACCCCTCAATTTTATTTAACAAATTACATATATTAGGTTTATTATTCCAACAAATCCTCAATGATATCAAGATCAGGGATAGGTTAGAAATTTGGATATTAGGTTAAAGAGAAATTTATTAAAATATTTTATTGTATTGAAAGTTTAGTGGGTTTTTAATGTTTTGGTTGGTGGTGGTTTTGGTAGTTGAAAAAGAATTTGTTGGGTTGTCTATTTCTTGATTGTTTTTACTTTTTCGTGGTTGGGTAATACCTCGTCTTTTTGGGAGGTCATTTCACAGTGATTGGTATACTCCTGGTCGTTTTTCTATTATATCTCCGTTTTCTTTCATTTTTTCTATGAGGTTTCTTGCTGTGTTTTTTTCTATGTCTGCTTCGTCTGATTTTTTTAGTATTGTTTTCATTGGTGCTCCTTCTTCTTGGTCTTTTGATATTTCTTTTATTATGTCTTCGAGTAGTTCTATTTTGTCTCTTTGTGATTTTGGTTCTCCTGTCATCCATGAGTCTACGTCTAGTTCTCCGCTTGCAGGGTCTAGTCCCATGTCTTTTAGTACTTTGTCCATTAGTCTTACTGTTTCTGCTGCGTCTTCTTGTTCTACTTTTTCGCTTAGTCTCATTCTGGCGTGTGATTCTGCTAGTCTTATCAGGGATTCTAGCTGTCTTGCTGTTATTGGTATTGGTGAGTCTTCTGATTCGTTTCCGGTTTGTCTCATTTGTAGGTAGTAGTCTTTTATTTTTTCCATGGATTCCTTGGTCATTTTTGGGTTTACTTGTCTTCTGGCGAAGGCTACGTATTTTTTCATCATTTCAGGTTCTATTGGTGGTTCTACTTTTGATATGTCTTTTCTTATTCCTAAAACGTGTTCTGCTATTTTTGAGTCTTTTTCTTCGTCTGGTTCGTCTACTATTTTAAATATTAGGTCGAATCGGGATAGTATTGTTGGTGACAAGTTTACTTGATCTGCTACGGGTTTGTATTTGTCGAATCTTCCATGTTTAGGGTTTGCACCTGCTATTATTGATGTTCTTGCATTAAGGGTTGCGGTTATCCCTGCTTTTGCTACTGAGACTGTTCCTTGCTCCATGGCTTCGTGTATGCTGCTCCGGTCTTTATTGCTCATTTTATCAAATTCGTCTATTGCACAGACTCCTCCGTCACTAAGTACAAGGGCTCCTGCTTCTAAAGCCCAAGAACCGGTTAGTTCATCTTTCACTGCTGCTGCCGTTAAACCAGCCCCAGTTGAAGATTTTCCACTAGTATACATCCCCCTTGGAGCAATATTCTCTATATATTTTAATATTACAGATTTACCAGTTCCAGGATCTCCAATCAATAATATGTTAGAATTTCCTCTTAAAACAGTCCCATCAGGAAGATCCATTTTGGACCCACCGAACAGTACCAGTCCCAATGCCTCCTTAAGATTATCATGACCTCTTATCGCTGGAGCAATAGATTTCCTAATCTTATTCATCACATTAGGATCACTAGCTAATTCTTTAATCCTTTCTTCTTCTGTTTCATCTATCTCAATTTCTTCAACCTCCTTTTCAAGAGGTTCAATATAATTCACTTCAATAATCTTACCGAAAACAGGTTTTTTATCTCTCCCTTCCGGAGGAGTTGCCTTAACAATACCAGTAACAGTAACTCTAGTTCCAGGAGGGGCTATATCAACAATATCTCTTTTAAGAACACCATTTATATACCTAGGCGTTTGCCCACCACTCAAATTTTCCGGTCTTTCCTGTATCTTAACAGACTGCCAATTTTCAAACTTAGTATCCTCATTCTTAATATATATCTTACTTTTAGGAGCTCCACAATCCATCCTATCGCACTTCGGAGGCTTCTTCATCTTAGCCCAAGGTTTTTGATCTCTATTCATCTCATTTCCACATTCAGAACACTTAAAAGTAATACGTTTAGCGAAAGGTTTAACATCTGAGGCTCTGGTTAGTAATCCTTCAACCTCTACCATCTGATTTATATTCTCACTACCTATCTCCCTTACCTGTATTTTTTCCATAGGAAGATTCTTAAATCTCGCTACAATATCTTTGTTCTCATCTCTTCTCTCAGAAATTATCTCATTAATAGCCTCTTCAGCACCATTTTTAGATAATAAAGGGTTTTCAATAACCTGATTAGATAAATTAGTCTCAGCAGAAAGATCTCCACAATCAATAACAAGAGAATCTTTATCTTTAGTGTCAACAAGATCCTTTATCTCATTCAAATAAATTTTACGTCCTTCTTTTGTATAAGTCTCAAAAAACTGCTTAAAACGATCCTTCATACTTCTATTCTCATCATCAGAATCTTTAATCTTCATATTTTGTTGAGCCATTCTCTCACCAAACGCGAAATACCATTATACAATTGCTTCTCACTTCTAGTAAGATCATCAAAAATATCCCTATCTTCACGAGCAGCCTTCAAAATTTTTTGAACTCTTAACTCTTTAATCATCTTATAATTCTTCTCAACCTTACTATACTTCCTAGCCAAACTCTCATTAGAAAACAGATTAACATTCGGATCCTTATCAATCAAATCCAAATAAAATTTCATCTTCCCATAAATCCCCTGATCAAGCTCAGTTAAAGAATTTCTCATTCTTTCTTCATTAATAATTTTTTCACTCTCTTCAGCCAACTCAATCAAGGACTTCTCATAATCTACCTTAGCAATTCCTTCTTCAACTAATTTTTCAGCCTTCCAATCATCTAACCTATCAGTATCGCCACTATTCTTATCTCCAAAATCTTCTAAGAACTTGACCTTGATCCTTCCACTTTCCATCGTACCAATTAAAAGAAAAACCATCGCCACTAAAATAAATTTCCATCAATAAAAATCAAATACAAATAAACACAAATAAACCAATTAATTAAACAAAAAAGATTTTAAACTTCTTTATAAAAATTTAAAAGAATTAATAACAATTAAATCGAATAAAAAAGATATTTAATTACTTATTAACATAATATTGGCTCATCCTCAAAATAATAATTCTTAGATACAAAAATTGAAAAAAATTAGATGAAAAAATTCTATATGTTATTTAAGGTTAGTAATCAACTATTACATCGACATGTTCTTTTAGAGAGTCTTCTACTGGACAGAGACCCTGAACTGTGTTTATAAACTCTTCTTTCTTGTCTTCAGGAACTCCTTTTAATTTCGTTACTGTTAATCTCACTTCTTGAACTTTAGCGGGTACCTCTTCCTGGGCCATTCCTTTAGGATCGTAATCTCCTTCTACATGAATTTCCAGTTCCTCAAGATCTATATTCATTTTATCTGCTACTATGTTCCCTATAAGGGAGAAACAGCTTCCTAAAGATCCTAATAATGTTTCAACTGGATTTGGACCTTCATTTTTACCTCCTGCTTTTTTAGGAGTGTCTAGAATAAACTCGAAATCTCTAATACTTACTTTGTTTTGGTTTCCTTCCACTCTCTCTACATCTGCAGAAACAGTTTTTAGTTCAGAAGATTTTTCAGACATGTTATCACAAGTAAACTAAAGGTTTAAGAACTTTTAAATGTTACTCCACCAACCCCAAAATAACAAGAAACAATCAACAAAATAACCAAATAACTCTCACAAAACGAACCTACCATTTAAAAAACTATCCTTGCTTAAAACAAGGATGTAAAAGTTAAATGATGATTTAAATGATTTATTGAATTTTGAAATTTTATTAATAAGATTTAATCGTATAAATTTTAAATTCCTACTTTTTATCTAGTGGATATTTTTTGTTTTAGGTTTCTGTGATCTTAGAACAACTGTCTAAATTTGGAACAAAGTGTGAAAAAACAAAACACTTAAATGGTTTTACCTCAAATTCAACACAGAATCACACTCTAAAAAGATAATTAATTTAATAAAATTTAGCTAATCCAAAGAGAAGAATAAAATTTTATTTTAATCATCTAAAAATTCAAAACCATAACACGGATAAAATCACTGAAATTATCCTATCTATCACTAAAACCTGCTAAAAAGAGGCAGATAAAATGATGGAAAAAGATAAAAAATACATGAAGAAGGCCATAGATTTAGCGAAGAAAGGAAGAGGAGATACACTTCCAAACCCTATGGTTGGAGCTGTAGTAGTTAAAAACGACCAAATCATTGCTGAAGGTTATCATGAAAAACCAGGAGAACTTCACGCAGAAAGGGTAGCACTGAATAAAGCAGGTGAAAAAGCTAAAAATTCAACATTGTACGTCAATTTAGAACCCTGTGATCATCATGGAAGAACTCCACCATGTACAGAAAAAATAATAGAATCAAAAGTAAAAAGAGTAGTAATCGGTACTATGGACCCTAATCCAAAAAGTGGTAATGGAATTAAAAGATTAAGAGATAATGGGATAGAAGTTAAAACAGGAGTTCTAGAAGAGGAATCTAAGAAATTGAATGAGGTTTTTTTTAAATATTCTACTGAAGGTATTCCTTATATAGTTTCGAAAGCTGCAATGACGATGGATGGTAAAATAGCTTCAAGAACAGGGGATTCTAAATGGATTTCGAATGAAGAATCAAGAAATTTTTCTCATAAACTTAGAGATCGTTATGATGGGATCTTGGTAGGGGCAAATACTGTAATAAAGGATAATCCTAGACTTACAACCAGATTAAAGAATGAAGATGGAGATAATCCGCTTAGAATAATTCTTGATTACAGATTAAGAATCCCAATAGATTCTAAAGTAATAAAGAAAGAAGGGGATATCCTGATCTCCACTTCGAAAGAAATGAAGAACACTAAAAAAGAGAAAATAGATCGGTTAAAGGATATTAATAATTTAAATTTATTCTATATGGATGATAAGGGTTTGGATGGTTTACTGAATTATTTAGGGGATAATGGAATTACTAGTGTTCTGGTAGAGGGGGGTTCAGAAGTTCACTGGTCTTTTTTCGGGGATGATTTAGTTGATAAGATATACTTCTTTATCGCTCCTAAGATTGTTGGTGGAAAAAATTCTGTTTCAGTAGTCGGAGGTAAGGGATTTGAAAGAATAAAAGATAGTTTAAAGATAGAAGAACTTGAAATTAAAACTTTTGAAGACGATATTTTAATAAAGGGATATCCTAGAAGGTGATGATTATTTTTACAGGGATCATAGAGGATGTAGGGAAAGTTAAAAATATTAGAAGACAATCAAATTCACTAATCCTTGAGATAAAGACAGATTTAGTAGATAAATTAGAATTAGGAGACAGTATAGCTGTAAATGGACCATGCTTAACTGTAACTGAATTAAATGAAAAATCAGAAACCTTCAAATGTGAAGTCACCACTGAAACATTTAGAAAAACTAATCTAAATAACTTAAAACCAGGGCACAAGGTTAATTTAGAAAACTCACTACAATTAAATAGCAAACTCGGAGGACACCTAGTAACAGGACACATAGATGGAATTGGAACAATAAAGAACATAAAAAAGAAAGAGAACTCCTGGATCTTCACCATAAGACCACCGAAGGATCTAAAAAAATACCTAGCCCCTAAAGGATCCGTTAGCATTGACGGAATCAGCCTCACAATTGTAGATACTGAAAGATCAATTGATGTATCTATTACTAACTTTACCTATGAAAACACTATTCTAAAAGAGAAAGGCGTAGGTGATAAAGTCAACATAGAAGTTGACATCTTATCACGATATATTGAGCAACTGAAATTAAATAATGATGATTCAAATAAAAAAGATTCTTTAGAAATTTTAAAGGAAATTGAGGGATGAAAATGTCAAAAAACAATGAAAGAAATGAATTCCAGTTTAATAGTATAAAAGAAGCAATAAACGAAATCAAGGAAGGAAATATGATCATAATAGTAGATGACAAGAATAGAGAAAATGAAGGAGATCTTTACATTCCAGCGGAGAAAGCTACTCCTGAACACATAAACTTTATGGCAAAGAAAGGTCGTGGATTAATATGCGCCCCAATGACCGGTGAAAGACTTGAAGAATTAAACATATCTCAAATGGTTTGCCAAGAAAATCATACAGAAAAGATGGGAACAGCATTCACTGTATCAGTAGATTCTAAAGATACAGGAACTGGAATTTCAGCATTTGACAGGCATAAAACTATTAAAACTTTAATAAACCCTGATACCGATCCAGAAGACCTTGAAAGACCGGGACATATGTTCCCACTAAAAGCTGAACAAAATGGAGTCCTTGATAGAAAAGGCCATACAGAAGCTGCTGTAGATCTGGCAAAAATAGCTGACCTAAAACCAGCCGGAGTAATATGCGAAGTAATGAAAGAAAACGGGGAAATGGCAAGAGTGCCTGAACTAATGAAATTTTCAGAAAAACATGATTTAAAAATTATTACTATAGAAGATTTAATTGAATACAGACACAAAACTGAAAAACTAATTGAAAAAAAGGTTGAAACGAGATTACCCACAGAATTTGGAGTCTTTAACTTGATAGGTTATAACTACTCAGGAAAAACTCATTTAGCTCTTACTAATTTAAAGGAACCTGTGGAAAACCCGAAGGTTAGAATCCACTCAAAATGCATAACAGGGGATGCACTGCACTCGTTAAAGTGTGACTGTGGTTTTCAGTTAGCAGAGTCAATGAAAAAAATAAGTGAGGAAGGAGGAATATTGCTGTACTTGAACCAAGAAGGAAGAGGAATAGGACTTATGAACAAATTGAAAGCCTACGAACTTCAAGAAAATGGTTTAGATACAGTAGAAGCTAATAAAGAATTAGGATTCAAACCTGATGAAAGAGAATTCAGCGTGGCAGCACAAATTCTAAAAGATCTAGGACATGAAAAGATTAAATTACTAACCAACAATCCAACAAAAGTAGAAGAACTTGAAAAATTCGGCATAGATGTTCGTAGAGAATCCTTACATGGTAAAACAACCTCTGAAAATATAGATTACCTTAAAACTAAAGAAGAAAAATTAGGACACCAATTTGAAATAAATCTAGAACAAGAATAGGAGGTAAAAATAATGGAAGATAAGAATTTTGAAGTAAATGAATATGAAGGAGAAATGAAAGCAGAAGATCTTGAATTTGGAATAGTAATCAGCCGATTCAACGAACTAATAACTGGAAAACTATTAGACGGAGCTCTAGA
Organism: uncultured Thermococci archaeon; assembly: GCA_964398955.1. GTDB lineage: Archaea > Methanobacteriota_B > Thermococci > Thermococcales > CAYNOZ01 > CAYNOZ01. Next base: position 12,984 of record CAYNOZ010000024.1, read on the forward strand.
CACATTAAAAAGACATGGAGCAGATCCTGAAAACGTTGAAGTTACCTGGGTACCTGGATCCTTTGAAATACCTTTAATGGCTAAGAAGATAGCGGATAAGTATGACGCCGTTATATGTTTAGGAGCAGTAATCAGAGGAGAAACCCCACATTTCGAATATGTTTCAAAAGAAGCATCAAAAGGAATCGCAACAGCTTCATGGGAGAAAGAAACACCAATCACATTCGGAATATTAACCACAGACACAACAGATCAAGCAATAGACCGAGCAGGAATAAAACAAGGAAACAAAGGAAAAGAAGCTGCTGAAAGCGCAATTGAAATGGCTAACCTAATGAAAAAAGTTTGAAAACCAAAACCAGGAAAATAATCGAATTCAAATAATTTTCATATAAACTTCTCTAACATCTATCTTTCTATACTCTATATCTCCTAAAATCTTATCTAACTCATTTAAGCTAGCACGAGCTCCTGATGCCATCTTATGTCCACCACCACCAAGCTCTGAAGCAATATCCAATGGATACAAATCCAAATCATAATGATCATTATTAGCGCCGAAAAAGTAATTATAACCACCATCTGTAGAAACAGCTTCAATCCCTAACTGCAACCCCTTCTCGTACAAACTATGGATCACTCCTCTAACAGATACCTCATCATTCAAATTATTAGTAGTTAAAAACAATATAACCTTCTCATTGTCATAAATATCATAAATCTCCTCAGTAAGTCTCTCAGTTCTTCTCCGTCTTCTTCTAGCATCCCTAATCTTATTAATATGCTTAAACCTTGGATCAACACCATCACCGAAGTAAAATTCGTAGAAATCCAACGCAAGATTTCTGAACTGCCTACTATTATCAGTATTCTTAACCAAATCCGTATAATCCCAAGCAACATCATAATCAGGAGAACCTAGATCCTCCTTTTCAGAAACCTTAAAAGAAGGAGGCTCAGAATCATAAGACGCACTATCAGCCCTAGAAACAGTACCCCACTTCTCTTCAGAAACCCCCAAGTATTTAGCAAGAATTTCAGCAGCACTAGGACTTTCACTATCAAAAAGAATTATATCCCCCTTCATCTCAGAACCCCTATTACTTACATGATGATCACAATACAAACGAGTCCACTCACCCAAATACTCAAAGTCTAAAACCGCTAGAAATCTCTTACTATCAATTAAGCTTTTTAAATCATGATTATCATTAAGCAAACCATAATCCATTGGAATAATCGTGGAATCCTTCTTATCAAACATTTTCATAGCGAATACAGCCGAAATTAACCCATCTAAATCTTTACCATGTGTAAGAATTGGTTTTTCATTCCTTAGCAACTGTCTAATAACTATTGGATCATAATTCATTTGGTCAAGCCTCTTGATCTCTTGATCATTAAGACACAAATTTTATAACTTATTTGGTTGTATAAGAAGTAAAGATTGAAAAGTTCTTGTATTATAAAAATATTTCAGTATTTGGAAATTTTAATTTATTTAAAAAATTTGAGTTGATTAATATGAAATGTCCATCTATTGAGGAGTTAGTTGTTGAGGATTCTACTGAGGAATATTCAGATGTTGATAAATTGGTTTATGTTTATCTTGAGGGAGATGTTTCTGAGGTTCCTCAAATTTGCCAACTTCAGTATCAGGTTGCCGCTTCTGAATCTATTGAAAGTGATAATGTAAAGCAGGGTCATATTATTCCTGAATTAACTGAGTCTTCTGATGCTGATATTGTTTTTGGAGTTAAAAAAGAGAAGGATGATTCTTGTCCAGCTTATAAAACTGGGGCAAATGATTTTCCGGATTGATTTAGTAGTATATTGGTTGATGGAAACTTTTTTAGTGTATTAGGTTTATGGATTGTACGGTGATTCTTTTGGGTTTGAATGAGAATAATAGAGTGGCTTTGTTTGATTGGCATGAGAGGAATGCGGATAAGATTAGTGAGTTCGCTGGTTGGGATATGCCGATAAGGTATGAAGGTGTGAAGAAAGAGCATTTAGCTGTTAGAAATGATGTTGGGATCTTTGATATTTCTCATATGGGTGAGATCTATTTTAAGGGCGATGATGCTTTAGATTTTCTTCAGTTTGTTACTAGTAACGATGTTTCTAAGCCTCCTGCTATTTCAGCTACTTATACTTTAGTGATTAATGAGAGGGGCGGTATTAAGGATGAAACATTGATATATAATATGGGCGATGGTTATATGATGGTTTGTGATGCTGTTGCCTATGATAAGTTGTTATCCTGGTTTAAAACTATTAAACGGTCTGTTGAAAAGCTTTCAGGAACTGAATTAGATTTGGAGATTGTTAATAAGACTTATGACATGAATCTGTTCTCTGTTCAAGGTCCTAAGGCTCATAAATTAGCTGAAGATGCTTTTGATGTTGATTTAAGTGATTTATGGTGGTTCCAAGGATCTGAAATGGAGTACGATGATGTGAACTTTGTATTGTCCCATTCCGGATATACTGGTGAAGATGGTTTTGAAGTATTCTTAGAGGACAGTAACCCTTACAATCCTATTGAAAAGAAAAGAGGAGATCCAGATAAGGCCCAATTAATTTGGAATTTATTACTTGAAGAGGGAGAAAAGTATGATATAAAGCCTTGTGGATTAGGTGCGAGGGATAGTACAAGGATAGAGGCTGGTTACACTCTGTATGGACATGAAACCGTGGAGAAGCAGCTTCTTAGCACTAAAGTTGATCAAGTAACTCCATTCCAAGTTGGTATGGGCGACTTCGTTGATTTTGATAAAGATTTTGTTGGGAAGGCGTCTCTTGAGATGCAGAAAGATAATGTCCCTACTGAGATAGTGCATATTGAAATGTTAGATAGAGGGATTCCTAGGGAAGGTTATGACATATTATTCGATGGTGAAGTAGTTGGTGAGTTTACTAGTGGTACTATGTCTCCTTTGCTGAATAAGGGGATTGGAATTGGATTTATTGAAGAAGATTCTGCGAATGTAGGAGAGGAAGTGATGGTGGACATTCGAGGTAGGGAGAAGAAGGGTGTGATTGTTGACCCTCCATTTTATGACTCTGATGAGTATGGGGTTTGAATTGTTTTAGGGGTAAAAGTTATTAAACCATGAGTTGAATTTGTATTAAGGATATTTCGGAGGTTTTGATTATGGAAGTTAATGGACTTGAAGTTAAAGAAGGACTTTATTACAACGATGAGCATGAATGGGTTGAATTGAAAGATGGTGAAGCTTATATAGGGATTTCAGATTTTGCACAAGATGAATTAGGAGATATTGTTTATGTTGAACTTCCTCAAATGTCTGATAAGTGTGAGATTGAGAATGTTCTTAGTGAGCTTGAATCTGTGAAAGCTGTTTCAGAGGTTTTCTGCCCGATTAGTGGTGAAGTTATTGAAGTTAATGAGGATTTGATTGATGCTCCTGAGATGATTAATGAAAGTCCCTATGATGCTTGGATTGCGAAAGTTAAGATTGAAGATGAATCTGAGTTGGAGAATTTAATGGATCATGAAGAGTATGCTGAATTTGTTCAATGATAATTTTCTTTTTCTACTTTCTTTTGTTGGTTGATTTGTTTTTTTCTTAATTTC
>CAYNOZ010000024.1:16684-17761 GCA_964398955.1 uncultured Thermococci archaeon
TTAAATTGTTTTAGAATTTTTCTCGGTAATTCGTTACATAGATATGTGATTTTTAATACAGATCAAGGAATTTTTCCATAAAAGTTATAAAACAATATTTAAACTATAATTTAGGAGGAATATTATGCTCAGCCTTAACAAAATCGAACCCGGAGATTGTGACTTACTAATAATAGGAGGAGGACCAGCAGGCCTAACAGCAGCAATTTACGCATCAAGATACGGAATCGACGTAAAAGTCGTAACCAAAGAAATAGGAGGGCAAATATCATTAACAGAAGACATAGAAAACTACCCAGGATTCCCAGAAGGAATAACAGGAGAAAAACTAGGAAAAAGAATGAAAAAACAAGCAGAAAAATTCGGAGCAGAAGTAGGAGTAGCGGAAATAAAGAACATCAAAAAACAAGAAAACAACAAAATCGAAGCCACAGCAGACTTCGGAAAAATAAACGCAAAAGCAGTACTACTCGTAATGGGATCCCACTACAGAAAACTAGGACTACCAAAAGAAAAAGAACTAACAGGAAAAGGAGTTTCCTACTGCGCAACATGCGACGGACCACTCTTCAAAGGTAAAGATGTACTCGTAGTCGGAGGAGGAGACACAGCCCTAGAAGAAGCCATGTACCTTGACAGAATCGGAGTAAACACCACACTAATACATAGAAGAGAAGAATACAGAGCCCACGACTACATAGCAAACCAATTCAAAGAATCAGACGTAAAACCAAAACTAAACAGAGAACTACACGAAATAAAAGGAGAGAAAAAAGTAGAAGGAGCAATACTAAAAAATAACAAAACCGAAGAACTAGAAGAAATAGACGTAGACGGAATATTCATCTTCATCGGAACCGAACCAAATACAGAACTAGTAGAAGACCTAGAACCAAACATACTAAACGAAAGAGGATACATCAAAATAGATGAAAACTTCGAAACAGAAATAAACGGTTTATTCGCAGCAGGAGACATCACAGGAGGATTCGAACAAGCGATAGTAGCCGCAGCAGAAGGAGCAGAAGCAGCAAAATCAATAAAAGATTACGTGGCAAAATTTGAATAATTATTAAA
>CAYNOZ010000025.1:0-17382 GCA_964398955.1 uncultured Thermococci archaeon
AAGCCGCCGGCGGGATTTGAACCCGCGATCGCCCGATTACGAGTCGGGTGCACTACCGAACTATGCTACGGCGGCATTGGCTTTTTGTGGACCGAGCGGGATTTGAACCCGCGGCCTCCGCCTTGCGAAGGCGGTGCTCTCCCAACTGAGCTATCGGCCCTTTTTTTAATAATGATTTTGTTTTTATAGGCTTTAATTGTTTAATTTGGTTTTGTAAGATTAATTATTTGGTTTTTTTGCTTTTATGTAGTATGTTTTAGGGCTTATTTCGCCTGTTTTTTGGATTTTGAATTTTTTTGCTATGTATTTTTTTGCTTGTTTTTTTGATAGTCTGTGTTTTAGTGGTGGTCCTGTTTTTACTTTGGGGTCTTTTTTGAAGTCTATCATTAGGAGTGTTCCGTTGGGTTTTATTGTTCTTTTTAGTTCTTTTAATGGTTTTTCAGGTTTGATTTCGTGTAGTACTGTTATTCCGTATATTATATCTATTGTATTTGATTTGATTGGTAATTTTTTGGCTTTGGCTTGGATTATTTTTATTTTGTTGTCTTTTTTGGTTTCGAATTTTTTTAGCATTTTTCTTTCCATGTCGATTGCTATTGTTTTGTTTGCTTTTGTTGATAGTGGTTTTGTGAATAGTCCTGGTCCGCTTCCTAGGTCTAGTATTGTGTGTTCGGGTTTTAGGTTTATGATTTGTTTTATTTTCTGTGGTGGGGCTATTTTTAGTCTTGATTTTTCTTTGAGTGAGTCTACGTTTTTTGGGTCTACTTTGTATTCTTTCATATTCATTTTATTTATTATCTTTTGTTATATAGTTTGTGAGGGCTTTGATTTATCGGGTCTTTTATTTTCAAGATTTCCTCCTCTTCCTGAAGGAAGGGTTTTTACAGCTCTCCTAAATCCTTACAATGGGTTATTTTTTGTTTTTGTTTGGGTGTTTGGTTGGTTTGGTTTTGTATGGAAAGGGTTTTAAATGGGGCTGGATAATTTATCCTGGATCATTTGGCCAGTGATTACATGAATGGTAAAACAAAATTTATTATTATCATATTGGTTACAAGTTTGTTATTGGCTTCTGGATGTACTTCAGCGCCAAAAGAAGATAATGATGGATTAAAGAGTTCTAAATATCCAGTTAAGGTTCAAGATAAGTTCGGTAATAATATCACGTTTGAGGAGAAGCCGGAGAAGATTGTTTCTTTAGCTCCTAGTAATTCTAAAACTCTTCTTAGTATGGGGCTGGAGGATAGTATAGTGGGGGTTAGTAGTTTTCATCCACCAGAATTAGAGAATAAATCTAAGATCGGTTCCTTTAAGTCCTTTAATGTGGAAAAGATCATTGAGATGGATCCTGATGTCGTATTTGGAGTGCCTGGTGTTCAAAAAGAGAGAATGCAAAAACTAGAAAAGGCTGATATTAAAGTGGTTACCCTTGGAGCTAGGGATGTTGAGGGGATTTATGAAAACTTGGAAATTGTTGGTAAAATAATGAATAAAAATGGGGAAGCTGATGAAGTGATAAGTGATATGAATAGATCTATTATTGATGTTAATGATAATCTTGAGGGTGTGGAAAAGAAAGATGCTTTTTTCATTCTTTGGTTCCCTACGATGACTGCTGGTAATAAAAGTTTTATACATGACGTTTTGAAGAAATCTGGACTTAGAAACGTTGCAGAGGATGTGGATAGGGCTTTCCCGGTAATTAGTGAGGAACAAGTTATTGAGAAGGATCCTGAAATTATTATTTATAGTAAGCATTCTAATACTACTAAAAAGAAAATTAGAAATCGTGGTAATTGGAGAACTATTTCTGCAGTGAAGAAAGGTAATTTATACGAAATTGAAGATAGTTTAATTAATCAGCCTAGTCCAGGAGTAGTGAAAGCTATTCAAAAATTGGCTAGAAAAAGTTACCCGGAAGAATTTCAAGGTTAGATATTATGGTAAAACTAAAGAACTCATTTGTATTTTTATTATTGGTATTCAGCTTATTGATTTCTATATTTATCTCTACATCTGTAGGATCAGTTTCAATCCCTATTAAGAATATTCTAAAGATCATAGTTGATAATTTGCCTCTAATAAATTCTTTAGTTACTTCTCAATATGAGAAAAGTCATGAAATTATTGTTATGAATCTTCGGTTGCCTAGAGTTATATTAGGAGTTTTGGTAGGTGTTTCATTATCCATATCAGGAGCAGTGATGCAAGGTTTGTTTAAAAATCCTATGGCTAGTCCTTTCGTTTTAGGAATATCATCTGGAGCTTCTATGGGGGCTGCCTTATCAATTGTGCTTCTTCCATTCATTCCAATAAGGATATTATCTTTTATTACATCTCTATTGACCGTTTTTTTGGTTTATAGATTAGCTAAATCTGGGAAAAAAACTCCAATAGCTACCTTATTACTTATAGGTTTAGCGGTTGGAGCCTTTTTCTCCGGATTAACTTCTTTTCTAATGTACATTTCAGGACGTAACTTGCAGAAAATTGTATTCTGGATTATGGGTAGCTTAGGGGCTAGTAGTTGGAATGATGTTTCTCAAATAGCTCTTGTTATACTAATTGGATTCCCTATGGTTTATTATTTTTCTAGGGATCTTAATATTCTTCAATTAGGTGAGGAACAAGCAAAACATTTGGGTGTGGAAGTTGAAAGAACTAAAAAAATAGTCTTAGTTTTAACTGCGTTACTCACTTCTATTGCAGTATCTGTATCTGGTATCATAGGATTTATCGGTTTGATAGTTCCACATATGATTAGAATGATCTTAGGGCCAGATCATAAGATCTTAATACCATCTTCAGCTTTGCTAGGAGGGATAATCCTAATTTGGAGTGATACAATTGCTAGAACCATTATAGCTCCTTCAGAATTACCAGTAGGAATTATCACAGAATTACTAGGAGCGCCATTCTTCATCTACCTAGCAAAGAAAAAAGGATCTGATATGTGGTAAAAATGCTTGAAATAAAAGACCTAGTAACCAAAATAGAAGAAAAAAAGATAATAAACAATATACATCTCAACCTAAGTAAAGGAGAATTTCTTGGAATAGTAGGACCAAATGGAGCTGGAAAAACAACTCTATTAAGATCCATTACTAACGTTTTAAAACCTATTGACGGGAAAATAAAGATAAATAATAAAAATATAGAGAATATGAACAGAAAAGAAATATCAAAAATCATGTCAATGGTACCTCAAAACTCATTTATATCCTTCCCTTTCAAAGCAAAAGATGTAGTTTTAATGGGAAGAAGCCCCTATAAAGGAAGATTTGATTCAATAAACGAAGAAGACAGAAAAGAAGCTAAAAAATATATGAATCTAACAAACACCTGGCAATTTAGAGACAAAAAAGTAAATGAATTAAGCGGTGGAGAAATCCAGAGAATTTCAATAGCCCGAGCCTTAGTCCAAAACCCTCAAATACTCTTAATGGACGAACCAACATCACACCTAGACTTAAACCACGAATTTAATGTTTTATCACTAATAAAAGAACTTCAAGAAGATGGACTCAGCATTATTTCCGTCTTTCACGATCTCAATTTGGCTTCAAGATTCTGTGATAGAATAATTATTCTTAAAAAAGGAAAAATATTCTCCAAAGGAAAACCAAAAAAAATACTCACAACTGAAAACGTGTCCAAAGTATATGGAGCTAATGTAATAGTAAAGAAAAACCCCACAACTAACAATCCATACATAATTCCAGTATCACACTCTCATAAAAACAAAAAGAAACGAAAACACAGTATACACGTAGTATGTGGAGGAGGTAGCGGATCAAGACTAATTAAACTACTAACCGAAGAAGGATATGATCCATCAGCAGGAGTAATCAATGTACTAGACTCAGACTATGAAACATCAAATTCTTTAGACCTCGATATTATATCAGAAGCTCCTTTCTCACCAATTTCAAAAGAAGCTTACCAAGAAAACAACAAAATGATAAAAAATTCAGAAATTATAATATTAACAAACCTAACTTTTGGAAAAGGCAATATCAGAAACCTAAAATCAATAAAAGAATCTCTAAAAAACCAAAAACTAATAATAATAGAAAAGAAACCAGTAAGAGAAAGAGATCATACAAATGGAGAAGCCCAAAAAATCTATAAAGAACTTAAAGATAAAGCAGAAATCCATTCAAACTCTGAAGAAGTTATAAAAACCTTAAACAAAAAATAATACAAAAATTATTTTAAAAGCTTTAATAATAACGAAAATTCTTTATATGGCTGATTAAACTTATTTGATCCCATATACCCTTCACCCTCCCTAATAATCAAATTACCACCCAACCTATCAAATAAAAGCCTTCCCTGACTCAAATCACCTTTTTCCTCATGGAGGCTCCTTCCTTTAGGTCGGAGAGGAAATGAGGCAAAAACTATTTATACTTTGCATGAAACTATTTAGTTAAGTTTGGCTATATGTCAGACTGTTTGGAGGCTCTGCTGGCGGAGCTGTAAGCAATCCGAGTCTGAAAAGAACCTCTGCAATGCAAGTTCTAAGTATCGGAAGTGCAACCTATAAAGTTCCTGTGTCAGGAACCTCCTTCCTTTAGGTCGGAGAGGACGTCAGAACCCCAAGGATCATTATTAATATTAATAATAAAAATATCTTCAAAATTGTTTCTAATCCTATCCCAATTATATTCATCCTTCAATATCCCATCAAAACCTAAATTCAATGGTTCAATGAATTCAGAAACCAGAATAACCTTCGAAACTTTAGTATTAATCTTTTCCAAAGCCGCTAAAACTAATGGGCATCCAGCCGAATGACTTAGTGACTTCCTCCCCTTACCTTACTCACGTTCGTTCGTGAGGAAGGATTAGGGCTTCCAGAGCAACTTCCCTCAAGCTACCATCGTCACAGATCTCACTCGGAGTGCTCTTCTCATGGAAACTTCCCTACCGGTCGAGGTTCTTGCTTCATCCACAAGAACTTTTACCAACAAACATCATCAAAGAAGATGATGGGAGTTACTATTACAGTTGAGTAGAGATTCTCAGTGTCCACAACCGTGAATTCAGCCGCACCCCCTGCTTACAAACTAACATAAGGCTTTAAACCTTATAAGTATTCCAATTCAACCCACTACCTAAATCAAAGATTAAGGAAAGGGACTTCTCGGAAATAAGTTAAAATTGTATCTTCTGTAAATTTTCCATTCTCAAGTACAAAAGCTAGATGTCTAGTTAATTCGGGATTATCAAAATCAGGAATATCTGGCACCCAAACATCATACCCTTCACTTTCCAACCGTTCCTCAACATAGGGATACCAAAATGATTCAGAAGTCTCACCAGTACCATGAAAAATCATTGCATTTAGCATAAAAAACACCTGAACCTCAAATCATCAAAAACCGATTAAACCTAAAAATTAACCTCTAAAAATCATAAAGCATTGGATTAACAATCCTAGCAATCGAATGATTAACCGCACGCATGAAAGATTCTTTCCTTGTAATTCTTCCATCAGTGAGAATTCCAATTGTTCCAATTCCCTCCTTTATCCCATCTTCATCCAGAATATTATCTATAAGCGGCCCCAGCTCTCTACCATCTCTCAACTTTTCAGAAATATATTCAGGTAACTCAATTCTACCTCCACTACCCATACCAACCGTTCCATCCCTACTAATAACAACACTCCACCCGGATAGAAACATAGATTCAGAATAATCCTCTGTTACATAACCTTCTAAGCCGAAACCAAGATCCGCATCTGTTTCACTTAAACAATAATTAGCTCTATTTTTGGCCCCTTGAATCGCTTCTTTCTCTCCAAAAGGCATTTCTGAAACATTTGAAGGAGCATCTAAGGAGAAAACCTCAACCTCCTCAAAAAAATCTTTACATACTGATTCAACTGCTTCTATTTTTACTGGATTCTTAGATCCAACTACTATTTTCTTCAAGAAATCACCTATATTTTATGATGAAATTTTCTTTAAATTCCGTTTCCCTGAAATAATTCAAATTTCTCATAAGATTTTTAAGTGCTGAAATTTTTTATGAGTTTTGACAGGCCAGCCGGAGAAGGTTTATCCTTCTTCGCTTTAATTTACGCTATCAGGTTTAACTTTTTTTTCATTGTTAAGTTCGTATTAGATTTTTACTTTTTTTAGAAAAAAAGTTTCTATTTTTGTGGTTATTTATTACTTTTTTTTACTTTCTCATTCGTAAAATTTTAAAACCTACGATTGTTATATTTAAAGTATGTTTGACAGTAATTTGTTTGGATTAAAGATTTAATTTTTGATTAAATAGTTTTCTTATTATATTTTATTAAGTTAGGTGGTTTAAGTTATGAAAATTGGGGTTGTTGGAGCTGGTCCTGGTAGCCTTGCTGCTGCTGATCTGTTAGCAAGTTACGGATTTAATGTTACTATACATGAACGTAAGGATAGGGTTGGAGGTCGTAATACTTCTTTTAAATCTGATAAGTATACTTTTGATTCTGGTCCGACTTTTTTTATTATGGATTTTATTTTAAGGGAGATTTTCAAGGAATGTGATCGTGATTTAGAAGATTATGTTGATGTTGTTTCTCTGAATCCTTATTATCAGATTATTTATGGTGACGGTAGTAAACTTAAGATGGGGCCTGATAAAGAGAAGGTTAAAGAATCTATTTCAAAGTTTAATGCTTCTGATGCTGAAAATCTTGAGAATTTTTTAGAGGATAATGATCGTAAGTTAAGTAAAACTCTTCCTGCTTTGCAAAGAGGTTATTATAAATTTACTGATATTTTTTCCAAAGAAGTTCTTAATATGTTACCAGTATTAAGGCCTTTTTCAAGTCTTTGGGATGATTTAGGCAGGCATTTTGATAATAAAAAGGTTAAATTAGGTTTTACATTTCAGTCTAAGTATTTAGGTATGTCCCCTTATAATTGTCCCTCCATGTTCAGTATTATCTCTTATATTGAGCATAAGTGGGATGTCCATCATATTATGGGAGGTTTAAATCAGCTTTCAATTGCCATGAGTGAGGTATTCAAGGAATTTGGCGGTAATTTAAGATTAAATTCTGAGGTAGAAGAGATCTTAATAGAAAATGGTGAAGCTAAAGGATTATTATTAGATGATGGTAGTCGAGAAGAGTATGACGAGATCATAATGGGATCAGATTTTGCCTGGTCTATGAAGAATTTGATTCCTGAAAGTAAGAGAAATAAGTATACGGATAAAAAATTGGATAGTAAAAAATATTCTTGTTCAACTTTTATGCTTTATTTGGGTCTTGATAGGTTATATGATAATATAGAGCATCATAATATCTTTATCCCCTCTGATTATGAGAAAAACTTGAGAGAGATAGAATCTGAGAAGGTTCTTCCGGATGATCCATCTTTTTATTTGCAAAATCCTTCTGTTACAGATCCTAGTTTAGCTCCAGAGGGACATTCTACTTTGTATGTTTTGGTACCAGTTCCTAATCTTAAGGGTGATGTGGATTGGGATAAAGAAAAGAATAGTTATAGAGATTTAATTATTGATAAACTAGTTAAAAGAGGTAATTTAGAGAATTTAGAAGATCATATTGATTATGAAAAAGTTTTAACACCTGATAACTGGAAAGAGGATATGAATGTTGGGTATGGAGCTACTTTTAATTTAGCACATAATATTAGACAAATGCTAATTTTTAGACCTCGTAATAAGTTTGAAGAGTTTGACAATATGTGGTTGGTAGGTGGTGGTACCAATCCTGGGAGTGGTTTGCCAACCATTTATGAGTCCGGTAGAATTGCTGCTCACAGAATTAAAGATAAATATGGGAAGTGATTCTCATTCCTGATTCTGATAAACTAGAATCATTATGTCCTTTAACAGGCGAAACTTTAGAATACCATAAGGCAAATGCTGAAGAGATCGAAGAAGCGATGAAGAATTCTAGAAAGGCTCAGAATAAGTGGGGAGACCTTAGTTTGGATAGAAGAATTGATTATCTGTCTGATATTAGAAAGGTTATTGTAGGGGATCTGGATTGTATTGTTGATGAGATTAAGGAGGATACTGGTAAAGTAGATGTTGAAGCTTTAATGACGGATATTTTACCTACATTGGATATTATTAAGTATTACGAGGATAATGCTGAGGAAATTTTAGGGACTGAAAAGAGAAAAACTCCTAGATTTTTTAGAAATAATAGTTCTTACGTTGAATATAAACCTTTAGGTGTGGTTGTGATTATCTCACCTTGGAATTTTCCTTTGCAGCTTTCTATGGTGCCTGCGATTACTGCATTAATTGCTGGTAATACCGTTTTATTAAAGCCTTCTGAGATAACTCCTATAGTTGGTAAATTAGCGGAAGAGATATGTGAGGAAGCAAATATTCCTGATAATGTTTTACAGGTTTTACAGGGAAGTGGAGATGTGGGAGAAAAATTAATTAAATCTAATCCTGATAAAATTTTTTTTACTGGTAGTGTTGAAACTGGTAAGAAGATTATGAAGTCAGCTTCTGAAAATTTGGTTCCTTTAGAGCTTGAAATGGGTGGTAAAGATCCGATGATCGTTTTCAAGGATTCTAACTTTGATAGAGCTGTTGAAGCTGCGGTATACGGGTCATTTGCTAATTCTGGACAGCTTTGTGTTTCAGTTGAAAGACTTTATGTTCAGGAGGAAATATATGAAGAATTTTTAGACGCTGTTTTAGAAAGAACTGAAAAATTAAGGGTTGGTGAAGGTAAAAATGCTGATTTAGGCCCTATGATATATCCTCAACAAATAAAAACAGTTGAAGATCACCTTGAAGATGCTTTAAATAAAGGAGCAGAAGTTTTAACTGAAATTAAAAAGGAAAATTTATACTTCTATCCTCAAATCTTGAAAGATGTTGATCACAGTATGAAAATTATGAAAGAAGAAACATTCGGTCCCTTACTACCTATTATGTCTTTTAAAGATGAAGAAGATGCGATTAGATTAGCAAATGATACTAAGTATGGTTTAAACTCTAGCGTCTGGAGTAATGACATAAAAAAAGCTAAAAGAGTTGTTAATAAGCTCGAAGTTGGTAATAGCTATATAAATGATGTATTCAAAAATATTGGAAACCCTCACCTCCCTTTTGGAGGTGCTAAGAAGAGTGGAATGGGAATGTATCATGGCCCTGAAGGTTTGAAAAGATTTAGCCAGAGAACATCTGTAATGATTAATAAGAATAAAGGAATGGAACCTAATTGGTTCCCATATTCTGAAGAACTTTATGAAACCTTAAAAAAATTAATTTATACTGATTATGGAACTATAGGTTATCTAAAGAAGATTAAAAATTATATTGATCTTTACAGGAGAATAAGATGATAAATTATGTATAATATTGTTCCAATTGATTATAAAACGGGAATTTTTACAATATTAGTAATACTTTGGGGTTTAGAGTTTATATTCTTCCCTGATAAAAATAATGAAAATGAGGCAGGTAAAAAATCATTTAATAAGATACTAAGTTCTATAATACTATCTATAACTTTTAGTGCAGTTCTTGCAATTCTAGAAATTGGAAATTCTTTAATAAGTAGGGAGATAACAAGAAACAGTAGTATAATTATTCTTGGATTAGGAGTTTTGCTTAGATATTGGGCTATTAAAACATTAGGTAATAAATTTAGCCGGGGAATAGATACATTAAAAAATCAAGATTTAGTGAAAACAGGTCCTTATAGAAAACTAAGACATCCTCTATATTTAGCACTCTTCTTTCAAACCTTAGGAGTTTCTTTATTCATTGGAAACATTATAGGGATCATATTTACAATAATTATTATGATATATATCTTAAAGAAAAGAATGGAATTAGAAGAGAATCACATGGAAAATATTATTGGTAATAGATATTTAAAATGGAAGAAGAATCGGTATAGGTTTTTCCCGTTTATTTATTAATAGTATGAGGTTATAAGATGTCAAAAAATAAAAAGGCAATTGTTATAGGTGGTGGTCTAGGAGGAATGTCAGCTTCCATTTCTCTCGCTTCCGAAGGGTTTCATGTGGAATTATACGAAAAAAATGATCATTTAGGAGGAAAATTAAATACTTCAAGGAAAAATGGTTTTTTATTTGATTTAGGACCCTCTATTCTAACTATGCCCCACATATTCGAAAATCTATTTCAAAAAGCCGGAAAAGACATGGAAAATTATATTGACATTAAAAAATTAGATTTACAATGGAGAAATTTCTTTGAAGACGGAAAAAGAATAGATCTATACGGAAACCCTAAAAAAATCGTTGAAAATAATTCTAACTTAACAAAGAAAGATAGAAAGGATCTAGAAAAATTCATGGGATACTCACAAAGCCTTTACGAAACAGCTAAAAAAAGTTATTTTGATGAAGGATTAGACACTTTATGGGAAATTATAAAATTTCATGGCCCCATAACCTCAATTAGAAAGTTTGATTACTTTCATACTATGCATGAAGGGGTAGAAAAGCGTATAAGTAATAAATACCTCAAATACATAATGGATTTCTTTATTAAGTACGTTGGATCTTCTCCTTACGATGCTCCAGCAGTTCTAAACATGCTCCCATACATCCAGTTTGAGTTCGGATTATGGTACGTTAATGAAGGTATGTTCAATCTATCAAATGGTTTAAAAAAATTAATGGAAGAATTAGGAGTTAAAACTCATTTAAAAAGAGAAGTAACTAAAATGAAGCACCAAAACAAAAAAGTAAAATCAATCATTTTGGATAATGGAAACAAAGTTGAGGGAGACATTTTCATATCAAATATGGAGGTAATCCCAGCGTACAAAAATCTATTAAACGAGAAAAATAAAATGTTGAAAAAATATCAGAAGAAATTTGAACCTGCCTGTTCAGGATATGTAATTCATTTGGGAGTAGACCGAAAGTATGATCAATTATCACATCATAACTTCTTCTTCTCCAAAGACCCTAGAGAACATTTCAAATCTGTTTACGAAGATAAAAAAATTCCAAAGGATCCTACAATCTATCTAGTGGCTCCAACAAGAACGGATGACTCTATCGCACCTGAAGGACATGAAATAATAAAGGCATTACCTCATATCCCACACCTACAAGATGAACCATTCACAGAGGAAGAATATAGCACACTTAGGCGCAAAGTTTTAGAAAAATTGGAAAGGATGGGACTAAAAGACTTAAGAAACCATATAGTAACTGAAGATATATGGACTCCCGAAGATATAAAAAACAATTATTATTCAAATAAAGGCGCAATCTATGGGGTTTTATCTGATAAAAGCAAGAATAAAGGGTTCAAGGCTCCAAAGAAAAGTGAGAAATATTCAAATTTATATTTCACAGGAGGTAGTGTAAACCCAGGAGGAGGAATGCCGATGGTAGTTCTATCAGGACAACAAGTAAGTGATAAAATTTTAAAAGAAATGTCGAAGAAATAATTAATTCTTTTAAGAATTAATTTTTTATATCTTTAATGGCCTTTGCTATTTCTCCATCATTATTTTTAAGAGCTTCTTCTGCTTCTTCTTCGGAACAGTCGGCTTTATTACTAACTATATTAATATCGCCATCTGGTATTTCTATCTCTCTTTTCTGTACTTCTTCTTCTCCTGTAATTTGATAGGTTTCTGTTCCCATCATATTTATTTTATTTACTTCTGGATTCTTAATATGAATTTCTTCGTCTTCTTTGATGATTACTACCTCTTCAGAGTCTATTTCCTCGGTTTCCATTCCCATTTGTTTCATCATTTTCTTCATTTTTTTAGGATCAATATTTCCCATGTTTCTCATAATATCACTTCTAATAATTTTAAGATTTAAAAGGGATTTTTAATTTAGATTATTCCCTTTTATCCCTATAAGAAAAGGTGAGTTAAAAAAGTTATACTTTTCAAAATTCTACTATTTAGATATCTAGAATATATTTAGCCATGTATTTTTAAGGTTGGTATCCTCTTTTGTTCAAACTTTTTCAAAAAGCTTGTGAGGAAGGGGACTTCTCACCAAATAAGTTAAAATAATAAAGAGGTATGGGAATGATTGTTTAAAAGTTTTCATATTACAGACTTGGTTTTCCAGGGGTTTTTGGGAATAATGTTGCTTCTTCAACTCTTTCTAGTCCACAGATGAATCTTGTTAATCTTTCTATTCCTATTCCAAACCCTGCTGATTTTGGTAGTCCTTTTTTAGCCATTTCCAGGTACCATTCGAATTGTTCAGGTGAAAGGTCTGCTCTTTCGATTCTATCTACTATTTTTTCATATTCGTATTCTCTTTCACCACCTGAAATCGCTTCTTCATATCCTTCTGGGTAGATTAAGTCCATGTCTTTCAATATTCCTTTTTCTTCTGGGTATTCTTTGTCGTAAAATTCTCTTTCTTCAACTGGGAAATCTATCAGCCAAAATGGTTCATCTTTTTCCTTTGATAGCTTTATTTCAAAGTCTTCTCCGTATTCTTCTCTGGCTTTTTTAAATTCTATTCTGTCGAAAGGTGTTTTTGGTACTTTGAGGCTTCTATCTAGTTCTCTTAGTTCTTCTTTATATTTTTTCTGCACTTCTTGAATTAAAGTTTTTATCATTTCCTCTCCCAGGCTCATTATTTCTGATCTTGATGCTCCTTTTACTTCTAGGTCTAGCTGTGTGAATTCTGATAGGTGTCTCCCTGTTTCCTTTTTACCTGGCTTTTCTAGTCTAACGTTTGGTGACCAGATGAATATTTTATCCAATGAAAGTAATGACATTTGTTTGTGGAATATCATGCTCTGTGTGAGTTTGTAATCATGTCCGTAGTAATCGATGTGGGAGTCTGATTGGCTTGAGTCTAGTGGGTCTGTGACTGGTGACAGGATTACAGGTGATATCTCTGTGAATCCTCGTTTTCTTAGGTAGTCCCCTAATATTTTTCTCATTCCACTCTGAATTTTTATTGCTGATTTTCGTTTTTTGCTTTGTATTTCTTCGTATTGGGTTTCGACACTTTCAGCAAGATCTTCTAATATTTTTGTTTTTTCTACAGAATTTTTAAATGAATCTGCCATATTAATCACATAAACCTAGTAGTATTGACCCTATATAAACTTTTTCCAGAATAAATTGTCATATCGATTAAGAAAATTATGAATTTAAAACAAATAATAAATAATAAAATAAAATATTAACAATACCAATTAAACAAAGTATCTACCTTAACATCTTCAATCTTCTAAATAAGAAAGGAGTACTAAGAGAAGTTACTAAGGCCATAATAACTATACTAGAGTAAATAACATCATTAATCAAACCAGAGCTAAAGGCAGCATAAACAAAAAACAGTTCAACAATTCCTCTACCATTCATACCTATTCCTATAAACAATGACTCTTGAGTTGAGAAACCCGCGAAAAAGGATCCAACACCACAACCTACAACCTTACCAAAGAAAGCTAGAACTATAAGTGCAACAAAAAAAGCTGACAAAATAGTTCCCAAATTCACATTAAACCCAATCCAAGCAAAATGAATAGGCGCAAAAAACGCAAACCCCCAAGAGGTTAACCTCTCCACATCATGGGACTTGAGAATCCTTCTTAAAAGTATTCCATAAAGAAATGCTCCTAATATAATATGAAAACCTAAAAACTCTGATAAATAAGAAAATAATAACCCAAACAAAATAAATAACCCTAATCTATATTCCTGACCAATTTGATGACTAAGTATCCAATCAAATATATACTCCTCAAATAAATACATCAAAATAAGAAATATAACAAATTCCACTCCAATAATACCTATATCCAGCATTATAGGCTCTTTAGGATGTTCTAAAATAAAAATAAGAGATGAAAGTATTAATATACCAATAACATCATCAATAACAGCAGCCTCAATCATTGAATAACCAGGCTTAGTTCTTAAATGACCCAAAGAATTAAGTAAAGGAATATTTATGTAAGTAGCAGAAATAGATAACGAAGCCCCTATAAATAATGATTCAACCACACTCAAATTAAATAGATAACCAATAATACCTCCAGAAACCAAACAGAAAATAATACCCCACAAAGCTATAACCATTGACTCACTCTCATGACTTCTGATCTCATCTAAATCAATACCAGTACCTATCAATATAGCAACAACTGCCTCCCCCACTTTAACAATACCAGTAATTTTTCCAAATACCTCCACTTCCCCAGAAAAAGTTCCAAACAATATAAAAAATAACAAACCAGCCATTAACCCACCAAAAACCTCACCAATAGGTCCAGGAAACTCAAATTTCTCAAAAAGCTCCCCAAAAATCAAGGCCAGTCCAAACAATACAAACAGGAAAAGCAATATATTCATCGTATCACTTATTACTATCCATCATAATTCTCAATGTAAAAGGCTCAACTCCAACAATTGAAATATATTCATATCTTTTAATATTTACTCTTTAAAAAAGGAATCTTATACAAAAAATAAATAAAAAAGCCTTAAAAACTGAATTTGTAAAACATTCCACCTTTGTTAAAATTAAAAAGATAAAATTTTACTATTAAATTAAATAATTTACAAACCCTGTAGTAAAATTAATATAAGAAACATTGTGAATATAGAAACAAGCAAATTATTCTCATTTCCAATCTTTCTAGGTTTATCCAACAATAATTCATTGAATTTGAAACTGTATACATTAAAATTTAGTAATATAAAAAAAATTATTATTGATAAAACTATTACTAATAAATCCAAACCTTTTAAAGTAGGACCAAAATACAAACCAAACCCTAAAACTAAAAATGAACTAACTAAAGGAACTATAGAAAATCTAAATCTTATAGACACCTTTCTGTTACCTTTTAATAAGAAATAATTAAGTTTAGCATAATAAATAAGAGTCCCAATATTCACGAAGTAAAATAAATGCACCCAATACCCTTTTATTCCAGAAAGAAGCATGATCTTACTATAAGAACCAATAAAAGGATAAATTCCGCTAATAGAAATACTAAGCATTAAAATTGAAAATAACAGAATATAATTTCCTCCGTATGTTAATTTCTTTAAATCCCTAGTTTTCTGTGAATGGACCAACGTTCCTACACCCAAGAATAGCCCTGACTTTGTTATTGCATGGGCAAACGCATGATAGATAGCGCCCTGAATATTCAAAGTAGCAAAACCCAACAAAACATAACCCAACTGAGAAACTGTATGGTAAGCTAATAATCTTTTTACATTATTTTGCATTAAAGCAATCAGAACTCCAAATATCATCGACGAAAAAGCCACTATCATTAGAGGATCCTTCATAAATCTCATTGGGAAGTGACTTGATATTAGCATCATACCGTATACAGAAGCTTTCACCATTATACCGGATAACAAAGCACTAACAGGAGTCTGAGCCTTCGAATGAGCATCAGGCAACCAAAAATACAAAGGAAAAATACCCGCCTTCAAAATCAAACTAGCAAAAGCCAACCCCAAAGCAACCTTAATCTCCAAACTAACAACCAAATTCTCCCTAATCAAAAACAAATTCAAATAACCAGTTTCCATGTAAATAATAGCTATACTTAAAATTAAAAGATAAGAAGCAACAAAATAAAAGGTTATATATCTAAAAGATGCTTTTTTGGATCCTTTAACGTTGGAAAGAGCCACTAAACCAAATACGGATGCGGAAGCTATTTCCATGTAAATGTAGTAGTTGAAAAGATCCTTACTAATAAAAGTCCCTAAAAGACCACCATGCATCAACAAAAACAAAGCAAAAACCTTATTCAACTCATCACGTTTGAAATAATTTAATGAATAAAAACCAACCAAAGAAAAAATAATTAATTCGGCTAAAATGAAAATCAAGTTATAATTATTTAATGTAACCTCAATTCCTGTAAATCGATTCCATCCTCCTAATACTACATTAATCGGAACTTTATTGAAATAAAATAAAAATATCGGCCAAGGTATAAGAATTCCAACTAAAAACAAAATTTTAGTTAATTTAACACCCCTATTAAATATTGATGACAATGTAATTAGGAATGCAAAAACTAAAGTTAAAATTACCATTAAAATAAGCATTTTTATACCTACAATCTACTCATATCTAATTTTAATTATTTTAAAAGTCTTAAAGAGCATTAATTACCTGCCTCTCAAGCCGACCATGCACAGATTCACTCATTTCTATGACTTATAAATTTATGGACTTATATATTATTGTCGAGTTCATAGTAATATTCAATCCACTAATCTGAATGAGAAACTTAGACTTTTAGAGACATAATTCTCAAAGATGTTGATATATCCTCTAATATGGAAGATATTTTTCGCAGAACTCATATTTCACTATGATAATACTTTTATTTTTTAATTTCGAACATTGATTTGATTACTATGCAACATTATGAAATTATAAAGGTAGAAGATGATGGTACGTTAGAGATTCCTGATGATTTTGCTCATGAATTAGGTCTTGTTGAAGGTTCTTATTTTCTTATAGGTGTTGATCCGGATTTAAAGGAGGCAAATATTGAAAGAATTGCTCTTCCTGGCAAAGATCTGGTTGAGTTAGAGTTAGTAGTGAAGGATGATCCAGGTGTTTTGTCTAGAATTAGCGGTATTTTAGGTAAGTTTAATGTTAATATACTCTTTAGTGAAAGTGAAGGTATAGAAGAGGTTAATTTGGCAGCTTTTGTGACTATTGTGGACATTAGTAATTCTTCCTTATCTGCCGAAGAGTTAAAAGAGGAAATTCTAAAAGACGAAACTGTTGAAGAAGTTGTTTTAAAAGCTTTGCAATAGCAATAAAATTAGGAATATTACAAAAATTATTGAGTAAAAATTATTTTCTTCTCCAATACCTTTTGCTTTGTTTTTTATTGGATTAGGTGTTCTTAAACTAAAGAGATTCATATGTTTCAATATGAAGAAAATTAGTATAGAAAATCCTATTATTGGGATTTCATAGACTTTAAATTTAGGATTTAAGTATATACCGAATCCCAATGTTAGAATCCCACTTGTAAGAGTTATTAGAACGGATTTTAATTTTACTTTTGATTTACGATTCCCCTTGAAAAGGTAATAATTAAGTTTTGTAAATGAAACCAAAGTTCCTATATTCACAAAGTAAAATAAATGTAACCAGTACCCATTAATACTGGAAAGAAGCATACTCTTACTATAAGAACCGATGAAAGGATAAACACCTCCAATAGCGAGACTGAGAAATAGTATACCTATAAACAAGGCCCAATTTTTATTATAAGAAAGCTTTTTCAAATTCTTTGTGCCTTGAGCTTCTATCAAAGTCCCTACTCCAAGAAATAATCCGGATTTAAATAATGCGTGGGCAAACGCATGATAGATAGCGCCCTGAATATTCAAAGTAGCAAAACCCAACA
>CAYNOZ010000026.1:0-16964 GCA_964398955.1 uncultured Thermococci archaeon
GTTCGTGAGGAAAATTTAGGGGCTTCCAGAGCAACTTCCCTTCAAGTTACCATCGTCACAGATCTCACTCGGAGTGGTCTTCTCCGTAAACTTCCCGAATGGTCGAGATTCCTACTTCTTCCACTAAACTTAACAACAAAACATCATCAAAGATATGATGGGGGTTACTATTACAGTTGGTTAGAGATTTTCAGTGCCCAAAACCGTGAATTCAGCCGCACCCCTACTTACAAACTAACATAAGGTCTTAGAAATTATAAGTATTCCGATTCAACCCCCTGCCTAAATCAAGGATTTGAGGGAGGGGACTTCCCGGTAATAAGTTAAATTAAAATCTTTTGACTATCTGATATAAAGAACAAATTTCGTATTGTTATACATTTTTAAGGATGTTCAATTTATAACTATAGAGAAGGTAATTGTTCTAGTTGAAAGACCTTCTTGGTAAATCTGTTTCCGGTAAGGAGTAAAATGAGTTTCATTAATGATAAGATGAAGGATAAGTATAAATTGAGTAAATTTAAATTAAAATTTAATGATTCAATGGAGGATTAATATTGAATGAAGATATTTCCAGTTCTTTAAGAGAGATTACCAAGGGTTCTGCTATTATTTTGGTCGGAACTGCTGTTGCTATGGGTTTAGGATTTTTTAGTAATATTTTTTTGGTTAGAATTTTGACTCAAGAGCAAAGAGGTTTGTTTAGTTTAGGTAGAGTTATTCTAGAATTTGTTAAAATTTTCACTTTTTTAGGTCTTACAGCGGGTATACCAAGGTATATTGGGTTCTATAAAAATGATAATAAGATTAAAGGAGTTATGACAACTGGTATGATTATTTCTTTAATTATGAGTATATTTTTAGGAATTATTTTATTTTTATTTTCTAATAGTATCGCTATGTTCTTCAATGAACCTAATTTATCCATTTTATTAAAATATCTTTCCGTATCCCTCCCATTTGCTAGTGAATTAAACATTATGATCACTATTTTTCAAGGTCATGGTAGAGCGGATGTTAGAGCAATTTTTGGTAATATTTTAAGGAGTATCATTTATATTACTGGGTTAGGAATAATATTTTACATTACAAAGCAGGGAACTAGTTATGGATTTAACTCTCTTCAGATAACTTTTTCAATATTATTGTTGTCTTTCATATTACCCTCGATTATTCTTCTTTTCTATACCTTTAGAAAATTTGATTTTTCTAATCCTGATTTATCAGTTTGGAAAAATTTATTAAAGCATTCTATCCCTCTTTCTATTAGTGGTATCCTATCTATCTTAATGTTAAGAACGGATATTTTGTTTCTTGGTTATTTTCTGCCTGGAGACAAGGTTGGTTTATATGGTGGTGGTGCTGTTCCATTAGCTAGAATTTTACCTGTTTTTCTTAGTTCTTTTGGATTTTTATATACTCCAATCGCTTCAAATTTGTATTCAAATAATTTAAATGAGGAAATGATGAGGGTTTATCAAGTAGTAACGAAATGGATTTCTTCTCTAACCCTACCTGCCTTCTTAATACTTATTTTATTTCCAAAACTAGTAATTGACTTCATATTCGGAGCTGACTACGTACCAGCAGCAAATTCACTGAGAATATTATCTATTGGTTTTTTCATACATGCTATCCTCGGTCCTAATGGTGCCTCACTTAATGTTCTGGGAAAATCAAAGTTTATTATGATATCAAATTTAATTGCGGCTATTGGAAATATGATGCTTAATTTATTTTTAATCCCAAGAATTGGTATCCTAGGTGCTGCCATAGCCACAGGATCATCATATATAATTTCTAATACTATATTATCATTGAAGCTTTATAAAGAGGAGAATATTCAGCCATTCACTGCAAACTATCTTAAACCTTTTGTACTTTCTATTACAATAGCCTTATCTTTTTATAAACTAATAGACTTCATATTCATTAAAACTCCAAATTATTTATTACCAATACTTTTCATGTTATTTGTATTTATCTACGGACTTTCATTACTTTTAACTAAAAGTTTTGACAAAGAAGATATAGAAATATTATTATCAATCGAAGAAAAGTTAGGATTGAATTTAAAATGGATTAAGAAAATCTTGAAAAGATTTATTTAACAATCTGATCTATTTTATCTTTTAAATCATCCTGAATCACTAAACTTGCTCTAATACAAGATTTGCCTTGATCATCACTTCCCCATGAAATTAATAATACCCCGTTCCTCTTTAAATTAAATTTTTCAGATAATTCCATTTCTAATTCAGGATAAACTTTATTCAAAGAAGTTTCATCCTCTGGAAAAAAGACATCAGAACCTAAAACATTCAGAACTAAACCTCCTTTAGCGCCACCCCGAATTATCTCATCTCTAATCTTCGTACCTTTTTCCAAATGATGGTCATTCAATTTTATAGCAAATCTAGATGAATCTTCTGAATCTATATTAGATACTAATTTTTTAGGCCCTACTAAGCATTCATTTATCTTTTCCACTTCTTTCTTTCCTTTCTCGTTTAAATAATGACCTTTAGAACTGGAATCAACGAGATCATCAATTTTATTTAGTAGGGTTCTTACACTTCCCTCCCCCACACCCAAATAAACAGCCAATCTTTTTCTACCTATAGGTTCCTTTAATTTAAACAAAGCCAGAATCACGTCCTCTCTACTGAATTCCGGGTATGCTCCCCTACTCCTCAAAATTCCACCATCTTATTGGTATTAGAAATGCTTTTATAGATTTGGGTTTTACTTCGAAATTCCGAAGTGAATTTAATATAATATTTTCTTGTTAAGGGTTAAGTAGACTTTTCCTTTACGATAAAAACAGAAAAATAAGAATTGAATGTAAAACTCTTTTTTATGAGCAAATATAAGCAAATAAAGTTCATTTCATTAATAGAAACAATTTTATTGTATTAAGATTTTTATGATTCTTATTTTTTACCAGTTTTATTTTTATTTTTGTAATTTTATTCTTTTTAGATGTAATTTTTTGAATTAGGATTTATTAAGTTTTTTAAGTTGTTCAATATTTTTGTTAATTTTTATCAGAAAAGGAAAAATTATTAGATAAAAAAATTTGGATATGACATAATGACAAAAATTTTAAATAGTTGAATCTCTGTTAAAAATTGCTATACTCTTTGAGGAAGATAGAATGTATTCGATAATTGTACATGGTGGAGCTGGAAGTGTTCCCAAAAAAGATCATTCTAAAGCCAAAGAAGGTGTTAAAAAAGCTGTTTTAAAAGGTGAAAAAGTTTTAAAGGAAGGAAAAACCAGTTTAGATGCAGTAGAAAAAGCCATAAATGTATTAGAAAATGATCCACAATTTAATGCTGGAACTGGAAGTGTTATCAATGTAAATAAGGAAGTTGAAATGGATGCCAGCATAATGACTTCAGAACTAGATGTAGGAGGACTAGCATCAATAAAAAAAGTAAAAAACCCTATATCAGTTTCAAGAAAAATCATGGAAAAAACAGATCATGTTTTACTTTCAGGAGAAGGGGCCAAAGAATTTGCGAGAGCAATGGGGTTTGAAGAATATGATCCCAAAACCAAACAAAGAATAGAAGAATGGGAATCCTTAAAAAAAGACATAAAAGAAAATAAGTCTGAAAAATACCAAAAAATATCCGATTTAGCTGAAAACAATCCAGGACTAGTACTAGGAACAGTTGGGGCAGTTGCAATAGATAAAAACGGACTAATTACAGCAGGTACATCAACAGGGGGATTAAACATGAAAATGAAAGGTAGAATAGGGGATACACCTTTAATAGGATGTGGAACATACGCAGACCACAATGGAGGAGTCTCAGCAACTGGAATAGGAGAAGGAATTATAAGATTAGTACTAGCAAAAAAAGTAAACGACATAATTCAAAAAGGAAAAGATGCAAAAACAGCAACAAAAGAAGCAATTGAATATGGAAAAAAATTAAAAGAAGAATACAACTCACTCGGAGTAATATCAATAGACAAAAACGGAAACATCGGATTCAACAACAACACAGAAAACATGAGCGTAGCATACACCAAAAAAGAATACAAAGAACCAAAAACATCGATTTAAAAAATAATTAAAAAAACCCAATAATTTAATTTAGAAAAAATCTTTCCAAACAATCACTCAAAAGAATAATCACTCAAAAGAGTCTAAAAATATTGAAAAATACCCCTTCCCTACCGAAGCGGAATTGTAGTAGTAATAGTGAGTTCTTGATAGTTTAAAGTAAAATCTATAAGAAATTTAAATATGAATAAATCTTATCTATCTTATTTAAATTATCTATTAGAAATTAACTGATTTTAAATGCTTTTCCTGCAAATAAATGGAATAATTTTCTCCAATCATAAATTTAGGTAGGGGATGAATTCACTAAAATAAGATGAAAATTCTTAAGAACTAAGATAAATAATGAATTAAGGTGAGATTTTGAATAAGAAAGAATTGGCAAATATGATAGATCACACTAACTTACATCCACATGATACTGAAGAGGATATAGTGAAACTTTGTGAAGAAGCTATCGAACATGAGTTTAAATCAGTTTGTGTAACTCCTCATAGGGTTCCTTTAGCAATGAAGGAGCTTAAAAATTCGAAGGTTATGGTTGATACTGTTATAGGTTTTCCATTAGGGTCTAGTCCTACTATTAGTAAAACTAATGAGGCTAGATGGGTTCTTGAGAATGGTGCTGATGAAGTAGATATGGTGATGAATATTGCAGCTTTTAAAGATGGGGACTATGGATTCGTTGAAAATGATATTAAGTCAGTTGTAGATGTTAGCAGAAAATTTGATGCAATTACTAAGGTAATAATTGAAACTTGTTATTTGAGCGATTCTGATATAAGAAAGGCATGTGAGATTGCTGAAAAAGCTAATGCAGACTTTGTAAAAACTTCAACTGGTTTTGGAGATTCTGGAGCAAAGGTTGAAGATATTAAAATTATGGATGAGGAAATTGGAGGTAAATTAGGTATTAAAGCTTCTGGTGGAATTAAAAACTTTCAACAAGCAAAATCTATGATAGAAGCTGGTGCTACCAGAATTGGGGCTAGTTCAGGTGTTAAAATAATTACCGGAGCAAAAAAATAAACTTTAGATAAAAATTCAAATACTCTTTGAGAATCATTTAATCAAACTGTGATTAATAAAAATATAAGGAATTATGTGCTTGAAAAGTTCAGTAATGTTAATATATAACCAATTTAGTGAATATTATGAATAAACTGAAGTTAACGATTAAAATTTTCTTTAAAGGTATATTTATGGGTCTTTCAGATATTATTCCTGGTATTTCTGGAGGTACTATAGCTCTTATTACTGGGATCTATGAAAGACTAATTTATGCAATTAACTCAATTGATTTGAAAATTCCTTTATATTTAATCGAAGGGAATTTTGATAAAGCTAAATTGAAATTTAAGGAGATAGATTTAGAGCTTTTGGTTCCTTTAGGGATAGGCATTATTACTGCATTCTTTACCGCATCCAAGTTTATTTTAACTGCTCTTGAAAGCTTTCCAGCTTTTACTTATTCCTTCTTTTTAGGTCTTATATTAGCCTCAGCTATTAAGATTTACAGAGAAACCAAAGAGAATCAGAAGTTTGGTAATGTTTTCATAGTATTTTTAGGTGCAATATTGGCCTTTTATATTACTGGTTTAAGTTCTTTGAGGCTTACTCATAGTCCTGTGATGATATTTGTATCTGGATCTATTGCTATTTGTGCTATGATTCTTCCTGGTATATCCGGATCCTTTATTTTACTTACTCTAGGCCAATACCAATATATGTTAGAATCTCTTCACAATATAACCGTAAGATATCTTGATATTATTATTTTTATGGTAGGTGCTTTAATTTCGTTGTTCACTTTTTCTAAGTTTCTTTCAAAATTATTTCGGAACCATGAAACTCTAACATTTTCTTTTTTAATTGGTATTATGTTAGGAGCTTTGAGAGTTCCTTTGACAAAAATTTTATTTGTTAATGATATTTATCCGCTTTTAGATTTTATTTGGAGTCCTTTTAATATTTTAATTACGTTATTATCAGGTTTTTCTGGTTTTATAGTAGTTTTCATTTTGGAGATGATTGAGTAGAATATTCTTTAGATCAAAAGGAGATTTATTTTTGATCTGGTTTGGAATCTTAGGAAAAAACTTTATTTTGTTTAATTTTAATTAATTAAGGATTTGATTGGAGCGATAAATTTAAATTTGTTAGAATTAGAAAACTTAAGGCGATATTGATGAGTGAATTAGACTCTTTCTTTAAGCCAGAGGGGGTTGCTGTAGTAGGGGCCTCAGATAAGAAAGGGAAAGTTGGAAACGTTATTGTTAATAAGTTATTGGAAAATAAGAAGAAAGGGAAATTGGAAGCTAATGTTTATCCTGTTAATCCTAAAATTGATGAAGTTGAGGATATGAAGTGCTATTCTAGTATTTCTAATATTGATGGGGAAGTTGATCTGGCAGTTATTTCGATTCCTGCTCCTCATGTTCCAGATACTATTGAAGAGTGCGGTAAAAACGGGGTAAAGAGTGCTATAATTATTACCGGAGGATTTGGGGAACTAGGGGAGGAAGGCAAGAGATTAGAAGAGAAGACTGCAGAACTTGGTAAGGAGTATGGAGTAAGAATTATTGGTCCAAATTGCGTTGGTATATTTGATTCAGAAAATGGTGTTGATACAGTATTCCTACCAGATGATAGAATGGCAAGACCAGGACCTGGGAATACTTCATTCATTTCTCAAAGTGGGGCTTTCGTAGCTACTATGCTCGACTGGGCTGCTATGGAAAACTTTGGGATTGCGAAAACGATAAGTTACGGGAACAAAATTGATGTAAATGATGCTGATGTCCTTCAATATCTTAAAAGTGATGATCAGACTGATGTAATTACTATGTATATTGAAGGCATGGATGATGGAAGAGAGTTTATTGAATCTGCAAAGGAAGTAAGTAAAGAAAAACCTATAGTGGCTGTTAAATCCGGTAAATCAGAAGCTGGTGCATCTGCAGCTTCATCTCATACCGGTTCTCTAGCTGGAAGTGATCAGGTGTATGATGCTGCCTTTAAACAAACTGGAGTAATTAGGGCTGATGATTTCTTTCATATGTTTGACATAGCTAAGGCTTTAGAGAAACAAGGGGCCGCTGATGGAGATAATGTATCAATAGTAACTGACGGAGGAGGTGCTGGAGTAATGGCAACTGATGCCTGCGAAGAACAAGGATTAAATTTAGCAGAATTATCAGAAGAAACCAAAAGTAAGATAAGAGAAGAATTCCCACCACATGCTATAGTAGGGAATCCAACTGATGTGGTAGGGGATACTGACAAAGAAAGATACGAAATTGCAATAGAGAACATGATCAATGATGACAATGTTGATGGTTTAGTAGTGATTATACTATTCCAAGTCCCTTTACTTGAAAACGAAGTAGTGGACAGAGTAGCTGAATATGCTAATAACACAGACAAGCCCATAGTGGCCTGTGCTATGGGTGGAGAACATACTAAACCCCATGCAAATAAATTAGAAAGACTTGGAGTTCCAACTTACCCTAGTCCTGAGAGAGCTGTAAGGGCTATGAAAGGTCTTGTGGATTATGGAGAGTATAAAAAGAAATAAAATTCAAGGAGGATAAAAAATGAGCTTGATAGAAGATGTGAAATCTGGAAAGAAACAAATATTAACCGAATTCGAAAGTAAGGAAATTCTTAAGGAGTATGATATTCCAGTCCCAGATGGTGGTTTGGCAACAAGTAAAGAAGAAGCCATAGAAATCGCTGAAGATATCGGATACCCAGTAGTAATGAAAGTTATGTCTCCAGATATATTACATAAAAGTGATGCAGGTATAATCGGACTTGATGTTAAAGACGAAGAAGAGATCAAAGAAAAATGGGATGAATTAATGGACAATGCTAATGGTTACGAACCCGATGCTAACATTTTAGGAATATTAATTAATCCAATGATTGATCAAGGTAAAGAGGTTATTATTGGAATTAATAAAGATCCTCAGTTCGGACCCGTGGTAATGTTCGGTCTAGGAGGAATATTCGTAGAAATACTAGAAGACGTATCATTCAGAGTAGCACCAATAGACGAAGAAGAAGCAGAAGAAATGATGCAAGAAATCAAAGGATACCCAATCCTAGCAGGAGCAAGAGGAGAAGACCCAGTAGACCTAGACGCACTAAAAGATATAATAGTGAAAATAAGCAAACTCGCAGACGATTTACCAGTTAAAGAACTGGATCTAAACCCAGTATTCGCTTACAAAGACAGAGCAGTAGCAATCGATGCTAGAATGGTGGCGGAGGAATGAAAAATGGCCATAAGGTTGTCCAGCATTTATGGGAAAAAAATTTTTTCAACCAAAGCCAACTTAGTTGGAGAAGTCGACGACATATACATCGATACAGATAATGGCGAAACCATAGGACTCACACTAAACGACCAAAAAGGCGTTGCAATCCCCTACCCCAGAATAAAAGCCATGGGAGACATAGTTCTAGTAGAAGCTAAATCTTAAATCAATTTTATTTTCTTTTAATTCATTATTTAATAACCTATAATTTTAAACTAAACTATAACACCTAACTTTTAACAATATTTTAAAAAATTGATTAAATTTAAATAAATTTCAAATTAGGAATTCTAATATTAACGAAGGATAACCATTAAAAACTAAATTTAATAGAGGTATTTATATGAATAATATTTCCTTTAAAATAGATGATATAGGAAAAATGAAGCCATTCAATGAAAAAGTAGAAAGAAACCTTTCAGATATGAAATCTTTCTATAAAAACCAAGAAGCTGTAGAAAAGAGATTAAAAGAAGATCCATTAATCTATGAGGTATATGGTCATGAAAACGAAGGTGAAGGAGATCTTTCATTTGCCACAACAATTATGCACCCAGGCAAGATAGGAAACGAATACTTTATGACTAAAGGACATTTCCATACTAAAAAAAGTAGATCAGAAGTATATTACTGCCTTGATGGTGAAGGCTATCTCTTAATAGAGGACAGAAAAGGAAACTCCGAATATCAAAGGATGTCTCCAAACTCTTTAATATATGTACCCCCCGGTCATGCCCATAGATCGATCAATACTGGAGATAATAACTTTGTATTCTTAGCAGTTTATCCATCCGATGCCGGTCACGAATATGGCCCAATAAAAGAACAAGGATTTTCAAAAATCTTTATTGAAAAAAACAATGAACTTCATATTATAAATAATAGGAAATAAATACCTTATTTTCTGTATAAAAGTTATTCAGTTCCCATGTTTATTTCTTTTTCAAGTTTTTTAATAAAACTTTCAACATAGGATTCTCTTTTATTTGCTATCTCTTTTCCTTCTTCAGTATAGATTCTTTTCTTAATGTTCATTATTTTCTTCTTTAAGTGATTTAATTGGGTTCTGCCCATCTCAGTTTTATCTCTTTCCAAAGTAATTTCTGAATCATATATTGGAATTCCCTTGTTCCCACCATAACTAAAAACCCTTGCAATACCTATAGCACCTAGAGCATCCAAATTATCAGCATCTGAGATTATCTTAGCTTCTAAAGACTTAGGTTCAGTACCTACCTGATATCGATGAGATCTTATACAATGTTGAATTTCTTCAATCTTCTTTTCATCAATAATTTCAGATAAAATTTTCTCAGATTCTTTAGCTCCCCAAGCTGCATGATTCTCTATCTTCCCTTTAGCTTCTAAAGGCCTTCCAATATCATGTAACAAAGCTGAGATTTGAATAATTTCTAAATTAACATCTTTTTTCTTACTAATAAGTTTAGATAATCTGTATACTCTTTTAACATGAAACCAATCATGTGATGGATCTGTAACACCTTTGAAATAAGTTTTTGATTTCTTTCTAATATAATCTAATTTACTCATTGAAGGCACCAATAAAAACTGAGGAAACTCTATTAAGTACCTTATTAGAACTAATCAGTGGATTTTCTAGCTTCATATTTTTTTTATGAGTTTTTTTTAATATATAATTAATTATTTAGTTTTTTAAAGTATTTTTCAATTATATCTTTTATATTAATTCCTTTCATGGATTGGGCGATTAAGAACTTCGGTGGATATCCAATATTTTCTAAGTTTTCTCTTAGTTCAGTATCGGTTATTGATTCTTCTTTTAACACGATATCTTCTTTATTGATAATGGTTATGAAATCAGCATTTTGAAATTTATTGGTTAAATTCTTAAATAATTTTATTTGTTCTGATTTTGAAAAGCCGCAGTACTCAGTAGGGTCAAAAACATAGATAATGAGAGAATTAAGTTCCTTTAGAGCATTGAGAACTTGTTTTTCTGGTTTGCTCATTTCTTTATATGGTCTATCAAGGAGGCCGGGAGTGTCCATAAGTTGGAATTTTCTCCATCCTATTTTAAAATGGCCTAATATGATTTTTCTTGTTGTAAATGGAAATGAAGCCACTCTAGGACTTGCATTAGTTAAATTCTTCAGTATTGTTGATTTGCCTACATTTGGATGTCCAGCAATTATTACAGTATAGTCTTCTGTATCTATTTGAGGTAAATCCTTTAAATTATTTTTAGTTTCTTTTAAATATATAAGATCATCTTCTAGCTTATTTAAGACTGAAGAAAATCTACCATAAGTTTCATTTCTAACTTTTGTCATCTTTTCCGGGTTCTGAGTTTCTCCAAATTTTTTGATCTCTTCTTTTTCTATTTTTTTGATTATTTCTTTACTTTTATTTAGGGATTTTCTTATTCTTCTTATTTTATTTTCATCTGCTAATATATCAATCATTTTTTGATTAAATGGGTGAAGATTTTCTGGATCAGGAAATCCATTTAAGATACGATCTAATCTATCTCTAATAACTTGTGAAGAAACTCTAATCCTTTTTTTCTCTCTTACTCTAGCTTTTCTTGTTGGATTGCCCTCTACCTCTTTGTTAGCAGCTTTTCTTGCTCTTCTAAAAGCTAAATCAATAATTTCATCAGACTCCGGTATTTCTACTATTCGCTCGAATAAAACCATCTTAACACCTTGATTAACCTATAAAATAAACTCTTTGACTTCTACTTTATCTAGAATAATGTTCATTATTTAGAGGTAGAAACTATTTTTATTATATCATTGTCCTTTAGTTGGTAATCTTCGCTTATTCTTCGGTCTGTTTTTGCGTTGACCGCATATAGAAAGTTATCTCCAATATCAGAATGGATTTTGTAAGCTAAATCATGTGGATTTGAGTTCTTTTCCATTAAAAAGGCATGAGGAAGTACGTTGCCTTTGTTATCACATAATTTATTCGTGTCTTCCACTGGGTACACTACGATTCTATTAAGGATATTTACCATAGTTTCTTGAATTACTTTTTGAACTCCAGTTCCACCAAATCTACCTAATACTTTATTTCTTATTTTTTCAAGTCCATTTTTTTGCTCATCAGATAAGTTTCCGGTAATTTTAAAGTCATTATCTCCAGGTTTGTAATTAATCAAACCTTTATCAGCTGCTCTTACTAATGCTAATTCTGATTCAGCTGAAGTTGGGTATATATTATATCCTTGATTTTGTGCCCTTTTCAATAGATCCTCTAATTCTTCTTCAGGGACTGAATCTGCTTTATTAGCAGCTATTACCATTGGTTTTGATTCTTTTCTAATCTTGGACGCTATTTTTGGGATATTTTCCTTTTTAGGTTCAATGTTTCTTAAAGCATCTCTAACTTGTGATTCATTGATTCCAATACCTGCTAGTTTCTCGCTGAGGATTGTTGCCATTTCTAAATTCTCAGATTTAACTCTTCTATTTATATTCTTCCATTTATCTTCTATTATTCCAGTCAACCACATATCTATTTCTTTTTCTAAGAATTCTAAATCTTTTAATGGATTATATCCTTCGGTAGGTTCCCCTTTAGCATCTGTTTTACCTGATGCATCTATTACATGTATTAATCCATTCGCTTGTCTTAAATCGTCTAGAAATTTATTTCCTAACCCTTTTCCTTTCCATGCTTCAGGTACGAGTCCTGCTACATCTATTATATTAACTGGTAAATAGGCTTTGCCTTTTTCATTATCATATTTATAGTTCTCAGGGTCAGGATTGCATCCTATTTCTTTACAGGGATGGGATTTAATTAAATGAGCAACTCCAAGACTAGCGTCTATGGTTGTGAAAGGATAATTAGCTATATCAGTATCTGATAGAGTACAAGATGCGAAAAAAGTCGATTTACCTACATTAGGCTTTCCCACAATACCTAGATCCATTTTATCTACCGATTTTTTCATTAATAATCTGGGTTTTCATCAGTCTTCTCTTCCTCTTTGATCTCGCGAGCTTTTTTAGCATACCAGCCCCATTTCTTCCTTGATCCAAAGCTTCTTACGCCTTTATTCTCTATTTTATTTTTTAATTCCTTAGCTTTCTTTTCTTCAATTTTATCATTATCTTCCATCCATTCAACTATTTCTTTGGCTTCACTGTCCTTTTCACATCTTCTAATAAAATCAATTACATCAGGTTCGTATCGGTCAAATGGATTCATTTTCACTTTTTTTCCGTCATTTTCCTCTAGCTCTTCCGATAAATTGGGCATCGCTTTTTTAAGATCTTCCATACTAAAATCTATCGGATTTCTATTATCTTCACTTCCATTGTATTCCTTTCTGTTCATTTAAATCCCTCAGTCTTTAGTTTTTTAAACATATAAGTCCTAGGTCAATTATGCTAAATCTACCAAAAATGATTTTTCAATAAATAAACTTTTTAAATTTCTGTTAAAGAAATTATAAAACAATTTTAAAGGCTTTTTATTGTCAAGAATTTTTAATATTTGTTCTAATCTTAAATATATTACTAATTTCTATCCGATTAGCTTTTTTTGTCTTCATCACTTAAATTTTTTGTTTTATGTTTTCTTGAAAGTTTTGAAACTTTACCCACGAATTTAATGTTCGATCTTGAAATTACTATTTCACCGATTTTGAATTCTGATTCATTTTTTACAGGTATTACAAAATCATAAGATTTTCTCACATTCGTTAAATACTTAGAGTTAACTTTAGGCTCTCCTCTTCTATCCATTTCAGGTAAAAGCCTTTTTACTTTCACTAATCTAACTGAATCATCATCATAGTCGGATAGAATCCCATGATAAAGCTGATCCCCTTCAGCATGAACTATTACTTCCTCATCAAGAAGGGTACTTAGTGTTGAACTCAAGGTATCCCATTCAAATGAGAAAAACAATTTTATAAGTTTGATGGTTAATTATAACTATGAATTTTGATAAAAAGGAAGTTTCTAACTCCGTTCAATTATCGGCTTTACTTGAAGTTTCTGCACCTAAACCAGGAAATGTGAACAGATATAATGATATGTCTAATTTAAGTTTTGAGCAATTTCTTGGTGCTTCAGTTTCTATAGGGCCTGTTGCGGAAAAATCTTTTGAGTTAGGAAAAAATAGAGATATTGAATCAAATCTTGGTATTCTCTTTGAAGAAGCGGTAATGAAAACTAATAAGTGGCAAAGGGGAAGAAATCCTAATTTTGGCATAATAACATTAACTATTCCAATTTGCGCTGCATTAGGACAAATAAAGGCTAATAAAAATTCAAAAATCTTAGAAAAAGATTTAAATTTAATAGGAAAAAAAGTTACATCAATTCTTTCTAAATCCAACACAAAAGACACACTCAAATATTATAAAGCAATAAAAAAAGCAAATCCTAAAGGACTTAAAAAAACCAATAAATACGATGTCCATTCAGATAAAGGAAAAAAAGAAATAAAAAAAGATAACATAAACCTACTAAAACTTTTTCAATTATCTAAAAATAGAGAAATAGTAATGAAAGACTTATCAAATAATTTGAATATTGTACTAAATGAAGGATATCCCAAACTAAGGAAAACTTACTTTAAAACAAAAAATTTGCCTGGATCAATTACAGAAACTTTTCTACAAATATTATCAGATCATAAAGACACCTTAATCGCTAGAAAAACGACAAAAGAAAAATCTGAAGAAATCAGACAAAACGCAGAAGATCTAATAAACTCCGGAGGATACTTCAACAACAAAAAAGGATATAAAAAATTAGATAAAAAACTAAGAAAAACACAAACCTTAAACCCAGGAAGTACAGCAGACCTAACCTATGGATCCATACTATTCTTACTACTAATAGATAAGGTAAGACCATGAATCTATCAAAGATATTTAGAAACTAAAAAACTATTAAACAAATTTAAGACTTAGAAAATCTTATTAAGTATCTAATTTAATTTCTTTCCTTAATTCTTCTTATCATATGCGGATAACGTTCTTTAACTCTTACAAATTGTATTGGTTTTTCTGACTTGGCAATATGTACTTTTTCTTCTGGTTGTAAATTTCTATTAGTAATACCATCAATACTAAAAGTACAGTATTTATCTCCTAAAATTTCTACAGTTATTTTAACATCGTCTGGAAGAACAACAGGAGCCGTATTTCTATTCATAGGCAATAAAGAATTAACTACTAGAGCATCTACCCTTGGATCTATGTAAGGTCCTCCAGCTGACATAGAATAACCAGTGGACCCTGTTGGAGTTGAAACTACTATTCCATCACCTCTCATAGTATCTACTTTTTGATCATCTATATAGTAAGCAAATTTTCTAATTGTCCAATCTGGGGTTAGTAGAGTAACATCATTTAGAGCTGTTTGAGGGCCTTCAAATTCTTCATCTCCCTCAATTTTAACTTCAATTCTGCTATGTTCTTCAATCAGATATTCATCATCCAAAATGTTTTTTACACTAGAAATCACGTTTTGAGGATTTAAATGAGCTAAAAAACCATAAGTACCCATATTAATTGTTAATATTTTTGGATCACATTTTAATCGATGAACAGTATTCAAAATTGTACCGTCTCCACCGATTACAATCAAGAATTCTGGACAGATTTGGTCGAATTTCTTACCTTCTGGAAAAACACTCTTATCCAAATTCACAGTGTGTTGACGTGCCTCTAAATATTCCTTAATTACTTTAGCTAATTTAATTGCTCTTTCTTCATCGTCACGTGCTGTGATTCCAAAATCCATTTAAAAACTCTCCGCTTCATCAATCAAAAAATTAGGGATACCATCTTCTATTTGATACTTAAGCCTGCAATTATCGCATATGTAATAATCTTCCTCTTTTCTTAAATCTCCATGACACTTTGGACATGCCAAGATATCCTCATCGAGACTTGAAACCAAAACCTTAACCTCCTTTCCCTTTATATTTAGTTATTAAGTCTTCTATATTAAACTTGTCACGGTTAAGTGCAAAATATATCCCAATTGCTAGTCCGATTATAGTGGGTATCCAAAATGTTACAAATCTCATAGCAAGAACTCCAGCAGTAGCAGATCCCGCAGTGATACCTAAAGTAACGAATAAAAGTGTATTTACTGCTTCAGTAGGCCCTAATCCGCCTGGAAGTATTGGAAGCATTCCAACAAGAGTTCCAGCCATCATCACTGAAACCACCTCTAAAAATCCTATACTAGTAAATACAGATATAAAAGAAAAATAACTACCAATAAGCCATAAAGAAGTACTAATTACAGAGAAAAGTAGGGCTTTAGTTAATTGAGTTCTATTGGATGCCATGTACTTCATAGCTTTTTGATATTTCATTAATCTGGATTCAAATTCTGACATGAACTTTTTTTGCCATTTTTCAGATATGTAACCTACAAAATTACCTATTTTACTCAATATAAAGGTCCCATACCTTGGATGAAAAGAAATTAAAATAGCAATCGAAGCGAAAAAAACAATTACTAATATAGAAAGTAAAAGAAAAATAATTAATTTTAAAGGAATTCTCCATCGGATAAACATATTAGAAATAACAACTATAATAATCAGAACAAACACAAAAACATCTAATAACCTATCTAAAGCAACAGTAGCTAACGCATACTCCATAGACCCATCATTATCTCTAATAGACAAATATGCTCTAACGGGTTCCCCACCCGTTCTAGCTGCAGGAGTTATATTATTGACAAACGTAGAAAACAAAACAATTCTAAAAACACTTAAAATATCTAAATTTATATCAACAGAACTTAACAATGTATTCCATCTCAAAGAAAGAAACAATAATGACAATACCTCCAAAATAATTGCTAGAAAAATAAATTTATAATTAGCCCTCGATAACGAACCTATTACCTCTTTAAACCCTGAAAGAGTAACCAACAAAAAAACAATAAAAATACCTGCACCAAGCATCAAATACATATTTCTCTTCATAATATCAACCGCAATTCTTGTCTTTACTCCAATAACTTCCCAATATATTTAAGTAAAACCCAAAGGAGGAAGTTAACTAATTCGAGAGTTCTTAATCTCAAAATTTTTCGATTCCTTCTTAAAGATTTTTTGGATCAATTTACTTTATTTAAATTTTAACTCTTGTGAGAGTTTGAGAGATCAGTAAATCCTCTTCCTTTAGGGCGGGATACACAGACTCTCTCATTAAAGAAAGGCATATAAACGTTGAAGATGATGCTAGTGTCTGGTTCATGGTAAGCTTCGAACTTCTAAGCTGGATGAAAGCGTTAGGATATAAAGGAATGAATACCTTTATACATTACATAAGCCTCTACTGTGAATGAAAGTCCTCGCGACAGGGCTCAAATCTTTTAAAACCACTACTGCTAACCAGACCCCATGTATATCAAAGTCTGTGAAGTAGGTGGTAACCACTTTCATGGCTAGAAAGAGCGTCTCTAACCAATCTAAGCCACTTCCACCGATAACTCGAAACCAGATGACACGAACGAATAGATGGAAGCCCCATCCCTCAGAACGGAGAGGATGTCACAAGATATAAAGACTATAAAATTTCAATAATC
>CAYNOZ010000027.1:0-16923 GCA_964398955.1 uncultured Thermococci archaeon
GTTAAATTATTCTAAAATAATGTTTTTCTTTTTTATTTAAAGAAAATTCTTTGGAATTTTTGCACAATTCCGAAACATTTATTAGATTACGAAATGATTAATTATGAATGGTGGAGTGAATGTCTGGATATGAAGACATGAATTTAAAGGAGTTAATAGAAATTGGGATAAAATCAGAAATGGATGCACAAGAAGCTTATGGATTAATTGCTGAGGAAGATATTCCTACTCCTTTAGAAAATAGTCTAAGATCTTTGAAGAAGGATGAAAAGGACCATGAAGAAAGTTTAAGAACTATTTTCAAAGAACATTTCCCTGATAAAGAACCGGTAATCCCTGATAAAATGGAATTAAGTGAAGAAATTAAAACTGAAGGAGATTTCATAAAAGAAGGAGTAAAACCTGAAGTAGAATCAATAGCAAAAGTAATAGAAAGAGCTATGAATGCTGAAAAAGACGCTCAAGAATATCATAAAGCTTTAGAAGATAAGTTAGAAGATAGAGACATGAAAAGTATTGCTGCATCAATGGCATATATGGAAAAAGGACACTATGAAAGACTCAAACACCAACTAGAAGGTATGAAAAAATACGGATCAAATTACGGAGCCTCATTCAAAGGACCAGGATTCTAAATCCGAACTGAATAATACTTTTTTTATATTAATAAATTAATTCTTAAGGTAATGGAGGAATTAGATGAGCGAATATTTGAAAGAACCATCAGAACCATCAGCTATCAAAGTTGCAATGTCTAAAGCTGCTGAGAAAGAAGAAAAAGGTTTACCTGTTGTGAACTTTGCTAGTGGTAATGTTGGTCAGATGCCTTTAAATCTTGAATTTATGAAGATGAACATCGATCTAAATGATGATTTGCCGGAGGAAATTAAACCATTAACAAAGGCTATTAAGAGAGGTGTGAAGAAGAGTTTTGAAAGACCTCGGGGATTAACTTATTCGGCCACTGGAGGAACTGAAAAGCAAAGAAAATCAGCTTTAGAGTACTTTAAGGAGTTCCATGGAGTTTCTCATAATGATCCTGATAAGGTGATAGTAACGGCTGGTGGTCAACGTGCTATGTCAGCTGCCTTAAGATCTATTAAACCTGGAACTAATGTTTACATGTCTAAGTGGGAATATGCAGCTGTTTCAGGAATTTTAAATGATAATGGTTGTAAAGTAACTAGAATTAGTCCTGAAAACGAATTAGGGCTTGATATTGAAGAATTGAAAGAAAAAGTGAGTGAAGATTCGGTTTTCTATTTGAATATGCCTAAAAATCCTACGGGTTATGTTTCACCGGATCTGCTGAAAGATGTTGCCGAAATAATGGTTGATAACAACGGTGGAGTGATCTGGGATGCTCCTTACCTTTTCACTATGATGAGATTGAAGAAGAATGGGGCAGAGTTTGATGAGGGGTTCTTGGATAGTGAAATTAGTAAGTTTCAAGATGCCGTTTCAGATTATTCAGATAATATAGTTCAGTTGTCTAGTATTTCGAAGACTACTTTGAGTGCTGGTCTTAGGTATGGGTTTGCTACAGGTCCTGATGAATGGATACAGAATATGAATAATATTATAGGTAGGGAAGATTTAAGTAGTCCAACTGCATCATTTTTAACTGGTGAAGAGGTTCTTAAAGAATTTTTAAAGAATCCTGTAACTTATAAATGGTTAACAAGGATTTTAGCTGATAGACTTTCTTATTTGATGGAACAGGATGTGCCAATGATTCTTCCTGATAATGGGAAATTCGGAGCTCTTTATGCTATGGTCAAAACTGGTGACCTTGAGGGAGAGGAATTCATAGAAAAAGCGGATGAATTCGGAATAGTACCTATCCCAGGTAAAGCCTTTTATGGAGAACCCGTTAATGCTATAAGAATCTCATTAGTTGCCACGCCATGGTCTAAAAATGATGAACAATGGAAAGAGAACGTAAGAACCTTGAAAAAAGCGATAAAAGATTTAACTAATTAATAAAATTTTTTCTTCTTATTTAATTATTTTTGTATTTTCTGTTAGATTACCCAGTCCTCTTTTTTGTATGACATTTCCCAGAACATGTATTCGTATTGCAGGCTTCTTTTGAAGTGTTTATCGATTTTTTGTATTTTTTCCTCGGTTTCTTTTTTGAGGTATTGGTTTAGTTCTGATTTTAGGTTGTTGATTAGATCTTGGAATTCTTCTGCTTGATATGTTTTTATCCATTCTTTATATTCTTTTCTTGTGTTTTCTGGGTTTAATTTTTGTCCGATATCCATGTATATCCAGAAGCATGGTAGTATTACGGAGATTATTTCTGGGGTGGTGCCTTTATATGATGTTGTGAGGAGGTAATTTGTGTATGCTGTTGTTGTTGGTGTTTTTTCCACTTTTTTTAGATCTTTTTGGATTCCTACTTTTTGGCAGTATTTTTTGTGATGTTTTATTTCTATATTGATTGTTTTGTTAAGTATTTCTGTATATTGTCTGATTTTGTTTTCTTTTTCTGATTTTGTTATTAGATTTGCTATTGCTCGTGTGTAATCTAGGAGGTATAGGTAGTCTTGTTTTAGGTAAAAATGGAAGTTTTCTATTGGTAGTTCATTATTCTCGATTTTTTTAAGGAATGGATGGTCTAGGTTTTTGTTCCACATTTTTGAATATTTTTTCTTTAAATCTATTGCTTTCATTTTATCTCCTTTTTATTTATATAAATCTATTAATTCTGTTTTCCATAAT
The DNA here is from genome assembly GCA_964398955.1 of uncultured Thermococci archaeon. Classification (GTDB taxonomy): domain Archaea; phylum Methanobacteriota_B; class Thermococci; order Thermococcales; family CAYNOZ01; genus CAYNOZ01. The sequence goes on from CAYNOZ010000027.1 coordinate 2,728, forward strand.
GCTGAAAAGGCTACTAAGCTTATTATAAATTCGACTGTTAGGAATGATCCGTTATATATTGTTGAGTAAAGAAGTGGATTCATACCTTCTGGTGCGTATTTTGCAAAGAATATTACTCCTGATACTAAATGTGATAAAAATCTTCCCATTATTGCTATGAAAATTGATAATGCTAGTATGAAGACATTTTCTTTTGCTCTTTCCTTGAATAATCCGGCTAAACCGAGTGCTGCGAATGGTAATGGGTAGTCTAGTAGTATTTGAGCTGGATGGATTATTATTGGTTGAATCATTAGTTGTACTACTCCGTATAGAGCTCCTACTATTATTCCTGATTTGTATCCTCTTCTTAATGCGTACCACATTATCGGTACCATGCTAGCTGCTGTTACTGATCCTCCTTGAGGCATTTGAAATAATTTTATTAGGCTTAATACTGTTGAGAGGGCTATCACCATTGCCATTTCTGCTACTTGTTTTGAGTTTAATTCGAAGTACCTCATTTTATCACATGAAACACTTTTTGATAACCCTTTTATAATTTACTATAACCGACTTATAGTACTTCATGAAAAACAACAAACAACAAAAACACCAACAAAAACAAAAAAACACAAAAACTAATCCTCTAACCTAACAGCCGTACCATAAGCTAAAATCTCAGCAGCAGAACCCATAATACCACTAGTAGTGAAACGAACATTCACAACAGCATCAGCACCCATATCCTCAGCCTCATCAACCATCCTATTCACAGCAGCCTCCCGAGACTCAGTCAACATAGAATCATACTCCTTCACCTCACCACCAACTATATTCCTAAAACTAGCCTTAACATCCTGACCAACATTCCTAGCTCTCACAGAATTACCTCTAACCAAACCCAAAACCTCAACAATCTTATGACCCGGAACAGTCTCAGTATTAACAACTAACATATCAAACACCTAAAAACTTCAAATTCAATATTTACGTTCAACCTTAACATCACGAGATTTATCCCTAAAAACACCGATAATAATTAAAACAAAACCAAAAACAACCAAAGAAATTGAAAACCTCCAAATCAAAGAAATATCACTACCAATAAAAGCAATTACACCAAAAACCAGAGGAATAGTAATCCCCAAACCAATAAGAACCAACCCAATATCAGAAAGATCCAAACAACACACCTAAACATAGTAAAAAATACTAAAACAAATACTTTTCGGAAGTAATAATTTGAATAAGAAAAAAGTAAATAGTTATTTAAGTTTCGAAACTTAATTCAGTAATCGTGATAAGGTGTCAGATATTCCTATATTGGTTGATCTCCATGAAAATATCTACTTTAATGAAGAAAAAGGAGAAGTAGTTATACTTGATCGAAGAAAACTTCCAGGAAACGTAGCTTACCATCGAAGCAAGACTTATGAAGAGGTTGCTAAAGCAATTGAGAATATGGTAACCCAAAGCTTAGGAGTTTCACCAGCAGCAGGATATGGTGTGGTTCTAGCAGCATACAATACTAAAAATAAAGAACCGGATAAAAAAAGAGATCATATACACAAGGCCATTGAAAGAATGAAGAATACAAGACCTACTCAAACATCTTTACATCATCTAGTCGATGAAATGAGTGATATTACTAATGAGACAATAAAAAATGATGGAGATGTATTCAATATTTTAAAGACAACCGCTTACAACTGGACCGATCATATATTATCCATATCAAAGGACATGGGGAGATATGCTTCAAAAAAAGTTGAAGATGGTGACACTATTCTAACTCATTGCTATGGAGGGCCTGCAATCTACTTCACAGGACATTACGCAAGAGAGAACGGTAAAGAAGTTGATTTCTACGTATCTGAAACAAGACCATACCTACAAGGAGCAAGATTAACATCATACGCCTTAAAAGAAGGTAAATTTGATGTTACATTAATCACAGATGGAATGCCAGCACATTGTATGCAAGAAGGGAAAATAGATAAATTTATTACCGGAGCAGACCGAATTTCAATGGACGGTGGAGTCGCTAACAAAATAGGAACCTATCAAATAGCTTTAGCCGCAGATAAGTACGACATACCTTTCTACGCACACTCATACGATGGCCCAGATAGAGATACTCCAACATGGAAACACGTTGAAATAGAGGAAAGAGATCCAGAAGAAATCTTCAACATAAAAAACGAAAGAATAGCACCAAGAGGTATCAAAGGATACTACCCAGCATTTGACTGCACACCACCTGAACTAGTGGAAGGAGTTATCACCGAAAACGGAATTTACAAACCAGAAAACGTTCAAAAACATTTTAAATAAACACCAACCATTTTCCTTAGATATGATTTAAGATTTCAGGAAAATCATTAAAACAACTTAGAGCAACATCAGCTGTATCAATATTGTTTCCAATACAAATACTTAAACCGGAATTAGAGAACAATTTAGAATCAAACTCACTATCACCTACTGAAACACAATTGCTCTGATCCACTCCTAAATCATTAATTAATTCCTTCAATATTTTATCTTTTCTATGTAACTCAACACGATGAATTCCTTCACCAGTCAAATAACCTTCTTCATCTAATTCAAAACCATTCGCGTAAACTCTGGGAATTCCTAAGTCCTCCCCTACTAATTCTGCCTGAATATCAATACCTGCAGAAATAATTGCAGTTTCATAACCTTTATCATGTATTTCATTAATGGTTTGATGTGCTTTAGGAGGTAGGTTATAGTCAGATAAAATTTCTCGAAGCTTTGAAATATGAGGAACAGGATGCCAAAGAGAGATCACTCTTCTCATAAATTCAGGATAATCAAATTTTCCTTCTAACCAATTATTAAATATTTTTAAGGCTTCTTCTTTAGTGCCGAAATATTCATTCACCTTAGCCCAGCTTTGACCTTCAATAAGTGTTCCATCCATATCAAAAACAATTAATTTCCTCATGAAACCACTAGCAGAATATTTTTAAAAATAGGATTACTTAAATTTTTTTGAAATGCCTTTTTTTAGATGGATTTATTCTTTTTTAAGGTTTTACTTAGAATATAATTTCTTTGGTTAGTTTTATTCCTTTTTTAGTTAGTAAGAATTTTTTAATCATTAAAATCATTCTTAGATGTTTTATATTTATTTTGATGTCCGTTTTATAGGATAATTTTTTTCCGTCAAAATCTGGGTTTATTTTTATTTCTGATTTTGGATATTTGATTTGGATAGTTTCTTTTAATGCGTACATGTTTCCTGTTATTATTCCTGTTTTTGCTGGATTTTCGAATCCTATTGTTATATTCATTTTTATCCATTCTATTTCGAATTTCTTTATTAGGTTTTTTATGAAGTCCGGTATTTCTGGGATTAGTTCTAGGATTAAAGAATTATCGAATTCTTTGGTTTTTTTCATCTGTTTTTTTGGTTTTATTTGTTTTTCTTCTGTTTTTTTAGTTTTTATTTTTTTACTTAAGATGTATATTTTTATGAGTGTTTGATCCTTTATTTTGGTTCTTTCTATTGTTATTAGTCCGGCGAATGTTTTGAGTGATAGGTTGGTAATTTTTTCTTTTTCGTCTTTTTTTACTGAAATTTTAGCTGATAGGGGTGTTACAAAGAATATTGTGATGATAATTATTATTAATAAGATTAAATAAAGAAGAGAAGTTAAAATTAGAGATATTATAGGCATTTAGATCACTTAGTGATTATTCGGTTTCTTCTACTTCTTCTTCAGGTTCTTGTTTTTTCTTTGGTTTAAATTTTGTTAGGTCTATGTCTTTTAACTTTTCTAGGATTTCAGGTGCTTCTTCTACTAGTTTTTCTATTGATCTTCCTTTGTCTTTTATTGATAGTATTTTGGTTTCTTTTTCATTTGATACTATGAATGCTACTGGTTCGATGTTTGAACCTGCTCCTGCTCCTCCGGCTGATCCTTCTTTTTTGCCTTTATCTTCTCCACTGCCTGCCCCAAAACCGAATGATACTTTTATTATTGGCACTATTTTAGTATCTCCTACTTCCATTGGATCTCCTACTACTGTCTCTGTTCTAACTAATTTTTCTAATTCGTTTACAGTTGTTTCAATAATATCTTCTACTGTCATGTTTATTCACCTCAAATGTAATTAATTTGTTATTAAGAATAATGATTAAAAACATAAATAATTTACGATTTCAATTACAATTAATTAAATTCTTAATTTATAAAAATAAGGATTAGAAAAGAAGTAAACAAAAAATTAGATTAGGTTTTCGGTTCTTCAGAGTTTAGAATTCTCTTTCCCATAGTTTGGTATCTATATCTTTTATGCTTATTTCTTCTTTTTCTGGTTCTTTGTCTAGATTCTTTTCCCATATCTTGGTTTCAATGTTCTTTATGTTTATTTTTGATAGTTTAATTGGTTTTTCTTGAGTTTGCATATTTATCATTCCTCCTTAATTGATCTGTTTTTTCTAATTTGTTTATGAAAGAATTTTATTGCTTTGAAGCCACCTGGAAAGCAACTTCTCAGCTTTATTATTGATAGTGAAAGAAATAGAAGAATTGGAAGGTGATGATAAATTTTGGTATAGTGTAGTTTAGCCAAGAACTTTTTAGTTCAATTCTGTCTTCATTCATTTTTGCTAGTTTCTTGGCTTTCATTAAATCACTTCTATTTGTTTTTAGTTTTTACTTTTGCTGTTTTTTCGGGTTTTTTGTTTTCTTTGAATTTTGCTGGTCTTTTGTCTACTTGTGATACTATTAGGAATACTGGTAATGTTACGGCCCATTCCATGAAGATGACGTGTGGGAATATTTGGGTGGCTGGTACTAGGGTCCATATTATTAGTACTGCTATTCCTGATAGTAGTGTCCAGAATGCGCTGCTTTTTTTGCAGAGGCTTGGTGCGAACATTGTGAATAGGACTATTACTGTGTAGGCTGTTGTTAGGCTTAGTCCTATTAGTAGTGTTTCTAGTATTCCTACGACGTTTGATGCTAGGAAGTATGTGATTATGCTTATTGTTAGTACTATTGTTCTGGAGATTATTTTTTCTTTTTTGTCTGTTATGTTTTTTTGTATGAATCTTTTGTATATGTCTTCAACTACTAGGGTTGAGCTTCCCATTAGGAGTCCGCAGCCTGTTGATACGTCTGCTGCCCATAGTCCTGAGAGTACCATTCCGGCGAGGATTGGGTTTAGGTTGGTTACGACTTTGGGTAGTGCCATTGTTGCTTGTATTCCTGGGTATTGTGCAGCTCCTACTATGCCTATTAAAGCGGATATGAATCCTATTGGTAGTATTATTAATCCTCCTAATATGAATCCTTTTTTTGCTTCTTTGGAGTCTTTTGCTGCGAATGATATTTGTGCTATTGCCTGTACTGAAAATGATTGGGTTATCATTACCATGAACCAAGCTATTACTACGGCTATCCCGACTCCAGTAACAGGGTTGAACCAGTGCCCTCCCTGAGGTAGGGATGTTGTTAGTTCTGAGAATCCTCCTATCTGTAAAACGCTCATTATTCCTCCTATTATCACTCCTATGTATATTACTGTTACATTAACTAGGTTGGTTAGTCCTGCTCCCCAGTATCCACCTATAAATGTTATTCCTATGAATACTATTGCAGTTACCATCATACCTGTTGAAAGGGTGAAGGTTTCCGGTAGTAATGCTGCTAGAATTGCTCCTCCAGCCACGAATTGAAGAGAAGTTATTACTATTTGTATTATTATCTGCCCTATTACTCCGATTACTCTCCCGCTTAGGCCGTAATGATTTTCAAGTAATTGTGGTATTGTTTTTATGTTCATGTCTCTGAATTTTTTCGCTGCCACTAGTCCAACTATTACGGCTCCAGCAGCCCATGCGGCATTGTACATTCCTGCTGAGAGTCCTGAATTGTATGCATTTTCTGCCACTCCTACGGTTGAAGCTCCTCCAATAGCTAATCCAGCTATCATAACAGCTACAACGTAGAAAGGCATCTTTCTACCGGCTAATAAGTATCCAACAGCTCCTTCTTCTTTGCTTACATTATTTGCGTACCATGAAATTCCGTACATTGCCAAAATGTAAAGTACTAGAATTATGATCGGTATTTCTTTCATTCAAGATCAACTCCTATTTTCTGATCATCACTTACAATAGGAAAAGTTAGCTTAGAACTTGGCATTAAATTTACTGAATCAATATTATCTTTTAATTTTTCTGAAACTCTTAAAGCTTCCTCCATATCTTTTACTGGTTTCATACCTAACTTTCTTACTTCATCATCAGGTAGATCTGATAAAAGTATAACTGGTGTCTCATGATTTATCTTTGCAGTTCTTAACGCTACGAAACCTGAAATGGTGAAATCTTTAGATAATTCTTCGGCCAATTCTTTAGGATCTTCATTTTCAAACCATTTCCTGAATTTATCCGGACCTATACCTTGAGAACATTCAGTAGCTAATATAATAACGCCGTCATCCTTTACAGCATGAGCAGCGTTAAACAATCCCTTAACACTCTGATATAATTGAATATCTTTAGGATACCCACCACAACTAGCTATTACTAAATCAGATCTATTTTCCAGTGAAATACCAAAAGATTCTTCAACCTTCTTACATCCATCTAGGTAAGCCTCGTTCAAATCTCCTGCAACTATATCAACAAATTCTTTTTCCCCATTGACTATCACGTTCAAAATGAAGTCAGCACCAACAAACTCAGCAATTTCAAACATATCTTCAGATACTGGATTATTTTTCAACTTACCAGAACCTACCCTAGGATCAATTTCAGCATTTTCATCAAGAACAAGTCCATGGTTCTGTTGGATACCCTTCTCAGAAATCACTCCAGGAGCAATACTTTTCCTACCTCCTCCAAAACCTGCTAATGTGTGGTAGACAATTCCTCCAGTTAGAATTACTTTATCAGCTTCATGAACAATAGGATTAACTTTAATTTCCGTTCCCCTATCAGTTTCTCCTAGATCTACGAGGTTATTTGAATTAGAATCATGATCATGAACATCTAATCTATCATTTAGATCTGCGCCTAAAATTTTTACACGTTCTTCCTCGGTTGATGGTCTATGAGTTCCAGTTGCAATAACTATATCTACATTAGAATCCTTAACACCGATTCTATTCAGTTCTTTAATTAGAACGGGTAAAAAATCATAGGTTCTGTAGGAAAGTCTAGTAATGTCACTAACTACTATTGCGATATTATCTTCTTGGCTGACTATCTCTTCTAATGGATCAGTTCCCTTTGGTGATCTAAGTTTTTCTATAATTTTTGCTTCGAAATCTTCGATAACGGATATTGAATTTGTTTCAATTTTTCTTACATTTTTATCCTGTGAAATATCGAACTTTATTTTTTGTTTTCCATAAGATATTGAGTAATCATTATTACTGGTCATTATGTAATCTCCAATGAATTTAAATCAAAGATCAATCTCTGAAATATATTTATTAAGTAAATAAGAGAAATTTAAGGTAAAAATTAATTATCAAATGAAGAACAATCCTTAAGAGCCACTTTCTAGCAACTCCCTTGGAGATACATTCAGAAATACCAGTAATAATAGAAGCCAAAATCTAGAACAGTTCTGGGACTAACTAACATACTCAATTCACCGCTTCCACCATTCAATAGGTTAAAGTCCCAGTTCATTAAAATCAACTATAGATAAAATCAGGAGTTATTTAAGTCTTTTGGTCCTCACCGAAATAATTACAGATTATAATAAGAAAATAATAATTTTTTTCATGAAAATTTTTTTATAATATTAATTATTAGTTAAAGTAATGTGGTAGTATGAGTAAATTTGATGAAATGGGATTGAAAGAAACCCTAGAATTTGGAATTAGATCTGAAATAGAAGCACAAGAAATGTATGGAGGATTAGCTGAAAGAGACTTACCACGTATTCTAAAGAATAAACTTGAATTTCTCAAAGAAGAAGAAGTTGAACATGAAAAAAGGTTGAGAGAATTATTTAAAGAAGAATTTCCAGGAAAAGAACCTGATATTTCCAAATCAAATGCTCCTGACGAACTAAAAACTGAAGGAGATTTCATAGAAAGCGTAGAACCAAAAGAAGAACGAAAAACAAGCGTATTAATGGAAGAAGCAATGAAAGCAGAAAAATCAGCACAAGAATATCATAAATCCTTAGCAGACAAATTCAATGATAAATCAAAAGCTAAAATCGCTAATTACCTAGCAAATATGGAAAAAGGACACTACGAAATAATCAAAAACGAATTAGAAGGAATAAAAGAATTCGAACAATTTGATGAATTCAACGATCTAATGCACGCAGGACCATAAATCATACTTCATTATTCTAATATTCTTTATTTAATTACTAATTTTTACTTCAAATTCTTTACAAGAGATTTATTTTCTATTAGATCATCTATCTTGTTGATATCCATTTTAGGATCGGATATTGAGGTTTTATCTAAGGTGGGAACTTTTTTTATTATCAAATCAAGTTCATAACTTCCTTCCTCCTTAATTTCCATTTCCACCTTTCTTTCTATGTGCTTAACAATTTGTGAAGGTATATCCACCGCAACTATGTATTTAGCTTTTAGTAAATTTTTTAATGGATCTTGATGGAATTGATTTTGGTAGTTAGATTCGAAATAGTCAAGTTGTTTTTTCATCTTATTGTAGGGGTAATTTTTAGAAGAGCATGAGACCACTTGCCCCATTATTATTTCCCCTCCGTTATGACTTCCTGTAATTATGAAATCTTCCGTATTCTCCCAGTAATTAGTTGATTCTCCTTCTAAAAAAACTCTAGATGGTTTATATACCTGAAAAATTTCTTCATACTTTTTTGTACCTTTCTCCAATTCTTTAAATATAGCTAGAGGAATTGAATTATGAATCTCACCTACATAAGTTTCATTATCCAGTTTTAGGCTTAAATTCTCTATACTTTCCAAACTAACACCCTAGCCATAACTAAGTAACAATTAAGAAATAATTCTTAATAAAATTAAATATAACATATTTACAACTAAGAAATGAGACTTAAAAAACTGATCTATTTTAAGATTTCAATTAAACAGGTAATATCTGAAACCATCATAAACAATATTAAGTATATTTAAACATTCTAGGTTTATAATAAACAAATATGGTTGATTCTAGAATAAAAAACCAAATACAAACAATTCAAATTCAAATTTGAGAAACCTAAAAAATTCCAAACAGAAAATAACAGCATTACAATCTAATTAACAAATACAACAAATTATTTATAATGAAAGAAACATAAATAAAGGATAGATAAAAAGGAGTTGAAAATATGGAAGAAGAAAGTAAAATGCCTTTAATAGGTGACAAATTTCCTGAAATGGAAGTAAATACAACCCATGGAACAAAAAAATTACCAGAAGAATATGAAGGAAAATGGTTCTTATTATTCTCACATCCAGGAGACTTTACTCCAGTATGTACAACCGAATTCTACGCATTCCAAAAAAGATACGAAAAATTCAGAGAGCTCAACACAGAACTAATCGGACTAAGCATTGATCAAGTTCACAGCCATCTAAAATGGGCAGAATGGATAGAAGACAACTTAAACGAAGAAATAGAATTCCCAATAATAGCAGACGGAACCGGAAACGTAGCAAACAAGCTAGGACTCATCCACTCATCCAACGAAACAGCAACCGTCAGAGCCGTATTCATAGTAGACCCAAAATCCACAATAAGAGCAATCCTATACTACCCAGCAGAACTAGGAAGAAACATGGACGAATTCATAAGAATGATAAAAGGATTCCAGAAAAGCGAAGAAGAAGGAGTAGCCATCCCAGCAAACTGGCCGGAAAACGAAATAATGGGAGATGACCTAATACTACCACCAGCAAGCGACAAAGAAACCATAGAAAGTAGAATGAGATCAGAAGAATCAGGCGAAATAGACTGCTACGACTGGTGGCTCTGCCATAAAAAACAAGGAGAATAACTAATCTCCTTCTACAATTCTCTTTAATTTTTTATTTGAAAGATTACCACCTGTAATAGAAAGTACCACATTTTTATCTGATAAATAATCCTTCATTTCCAAAGCAGCAGCAACTGGAGCGGCACCAGCCCCCTCAGCAAGAACATGGTCCTCACTCAACAGATATCTCAAACCTTCTCTTAAAGAATCCTCACTCACCAACTTAAAATCCTTAAGATATTTTCTTAGAATCTCCATGGTCAATGCAAATGGAACTCTTGTTGCTATTCCTTCAGCAAAAGTATTAGCTTCCTCTTGAGGATCTAGATGGTCTTCAACCCATGATCTATACATGGCATCTGCTTCTTCAGATTGCACTCCTATTACCTCAGCACCACCAAGCTTACCCACAGTCAAACAATACCCAGAAGCACTACTACCACCACCAACAGGATTAATCACAACATCAACATCGGAAAGATCCTCCAAAACCTCAAGTCCAGCTGTGGCAACGCCAGAAATTAATTTAGGCTCATTTGCTGAGTGAACATATCTGTATCCTTTCTCAATGGCTTGTTTCTCTACCCATTCCCGGGCCTCATCATAATCCTTACCATGTTTCACTACTTCAGCTCCTAATCTTTCCATTGCATCAATTTTCTTAGGATTTGCATCTTCCGGAACTCCAATAATCACTGGTATGTTAAATTCTCTTCCAGCATAAGCAATTGACTGTCCATGGTTTCCGGTACTGGCTGATATCATTCCTCTTTCTTTAAACTCTTCACTTAAATTATGTGCAAGATTTAATCCGCCTCTTACTTTAAAGGCTCCTGTTGGTAATGTATCCTCTCTTTTCAAGTATACGTTTGCTTCTAGTTTTTCTGATAAAAATTCGCTACGAACTAATGGTGTGTGTGGTAGATATTGTTCAACAATCTTTTTGGCTTTGTATATATCTGGAGTGGTTGGGAATGTAAGGTTGTGGTAGGAGAATATGGTTGTTGAGTCTGGAGATTTTACAGGTTCATGTCTATTTTCTTCCATCTTCTTCACCGTTTTTTAATATTTTTTCATTATTTTAAGTTTACCGAATAATTTTTATTTGATTATTCTTATTTTTTTAGTTGGTGTTTTGATGAGTGTTAAGGATTTTGGTTTGGGTGATGAGGTTTCTTTAGGTACTTGGTTGACTATTCAGAATTCTGATGTTGTTGAAGTTCTTTCTAGTTTGTCTTTGGATTGGTTGATGTTTGATATGGAGCATGGGCCTGCTACTGTTAATAGTTTAGAAAGTTTGCTTCCTGCGGTTAGTGATGATGTTATTCCGTTTGTTAGGGTTCCTTGGAATGATAAGGTTTGGATTAAGAGGGTTTTGGATCTTGGTTTTGAGGGTTTGTTGGTTCCCTATGTTAATAGTGTTGACGAGGTTCGTGATGTTGTTGATGCTTGTAGGTATCCTCCTAAGGGTGTTAGAGGTGTAGGCCCTAGAAGATCTATTAATTATGGTGAGAAGAGTATTGAAGGGTATTATGATAATTTTGAGGATGATTTAATTATTGGTGTTCAGATTGAGACTAGGGAGTCTCTAGATAATTTGGATGAGATTTTGTCGGTTGATGAGGTTGATATGGCTTTTGTTGGTCCTTATGATCTTTCAGCTAATTTAGGGATTTTCGGGGATTTAGAGAATCAAGAGTTTAAGGATGCGATGGATAAGGTTTTAGCTAAGTGTGAAGATAATGATGTTGTGCCTGGGATCTTTGCTGGAGGTAGGGAAGATGCTGAAAAGTGGATTAGTGATGGTTTTAAGTTTGTTTCGTTGGGTCAGGACTTTTCAAATTTGAGAGAAAAGTATATTTCGGATTTGGAATATTTGAAATAGGTCTGAGTAAAGTCAACTACTGCCCTAAAGGACGGGGTCTCCTTGAGGTGAATAAATGAAGTTTTTAAAGGTAGGTAAGGGTAGTACTCAGTATGAAAGTAAGGTTTGGAAGGTAAAGGAGGATATTAGGAAGAAGGAAGGAATTTTAAATCAGTCAAGAAGTTATTTTGGTAGAACTTATCGGCAGCAAATTGTTTATCTATATTTGGATAATGATGATGTGTTGGGGTTTGCTTTAGTTAGGAGCGATGGATATATAAGCTTATTAGGTGTTAAAAGAGATAAAAGGGAACAAGGTATTGGAAGGAAGATTATTAACAGGATTAGTGAGGATTATGAGAGAATTTCATGTCATACTAGAACTTCTAATGATGATGCTGTTAATTTTTATCAGAAATTAGGTTTTGAAATTAAAAGATCTATTAACGGGTACTATAAGAATGGGGAAACGGCATACTTTTTAGTGAAAGGAAAAAATGATATTAAAACCAAAATAAAAGATATATTCAAAATTTGAATTAATTATTAATCTAAAAAGTTTTCTACTGAACTTCTTGTTTCATTTAAAGCTTCTAAGGGAATATCATTAGGTAAACTTCCTAATTCCCCATCAACATTTCTTAAAACACCATTTTCAGCACCTAAAAACATACCTTCACTTACTACTCCCATCAATTTATTTGGAGGTAGGATAGATACAGCTACTTTGTCATCCGCACTAACTTTAAGGTCATTAGTAACAACTGAAAGAGATCGATTACCTATATTCACATTACATAGGTCAAGATTATCAGCATTAGGATGATCCCTTACATTCATAACGTTTCCTACCTTAATATCCACTCCTACTACAGGATCCTTAATTTTACCTCTTTTTAATCTATCAGAGAGACCTAAAATAGTATTTAAGAAAAACCTTATTTCTGCAATAGATTCTTCTACCTTACTCTTTTCATCCCTGGTAGCACGTTCAAGAAAGGTCCTATACCAATTCTCACCACCTAAGATCTCTACAATATCATCACACTTATTCTCCAAACTATCCAGGTGATCAGAATCAGCAAGTTCTTTCGGGCTTTGATAGGAATACCTCATAGATTGAAGATCAGACTTCATACTATTAGCAATTTTCTTTGCCTCATTCTTATTCCACTTACCTCTAAACTTAGCCCCTTTAACAGAGGTAACAAAATAATCTACTGATTCCTGAGCAACTAATAACCTATAATCTTCACTAGATTCCCAAATAACAATCCCCTCACAACAAAGAAAATCTTGAATTGAAAACTTTTTAGTCTTATCATCAAGAATCAATTATATTATTTCGATGAAGAATGTTTTATCAAAGAAAGAGTTCTGCTAGGAACAGATTTTGAGATTTGATAGGAAGTATTTTAGTTATATCAAGTGTTTAGACATTTTAACGTAGCCTTATTTAGTTGTATGGTAATATTAAAAATTTTTTGAGAAATTAGTTGTTTTCTAGATTTTCTTTAGTATTATATGGGTTTTTGTTTCTTCTACTCCTTCTATTGTTGATAGTTTGTTCAGTATTTCTTCGAGATTGTTTCTGTCTACTTCTATTATTAGGTCCATGTTTCCTGTTGTTCTGAGTGAGGTTGCGTGCATTTTTGATACTTCTTCATATACTTTGTTTCTTTTTGTTGGGGTTGCTTTCACTAATATTAGCGCTTCGCCCCCTGTTGTTCCTAGTATTCCTAATCCTTGTTCTGTTATGTCTATGAATCCTCTTCCTGTTCTTATGTATCCGTTGTCTTTTAGTTTTCTGAGGTGGTTGCTTAGTGCTTGTCTTGTTATACCGAATTCTTCGGATATCTCTTTTTGGTCTTTCTCTATGGTGTGGACTTTAACTTCTTCGCTATGGTTGAATATTTCTTCCAGAACTTCATATTGTCGGTTAGTTAATCTTTCCTGAGTCTCTTTTGATTTCTTAGTTTTTGTCAATTTTAATCCCTGCTTTAAATAGGTAACACATATAATTAAAGCTTTTGGTTTTTCTAATATAAATTAAAGATCATAAAAATATAAATTAATAAAGTTAAAATTATTAAAACTATTAATTTCACATCAAAGCAAAACTACTCAGCAACCTCAGCGACTTCAGCATCAGCAAACTCCTTCAACTTCTCAGAAGAGATAGGGAAAACAGTATTAGGCGTACCAGCCGCAGTCCAAACCGTATCAAAATCCATTAAAGTCTTATCTAAAATCACCTTAACCTCCTCATCATGACAAAAAGGCGGTACACCACCAATACTCCAACCAGTCTTATCCTTAATCTCCTCAGGATTCGCCGTCCTAATATCAGCAGAAGAAACATTCAAAAAA
>CAYNOZ010000028.1:0-16917 GCA_964398955.1 uncultured Thermococci archaeon
CATCTGCACAGATCTAATGTTTCCTCAAGTTTTTCCTTCTGCTTATCAGATGGATAAAGTCTGAACTTGTATGTAATCATACACCCACACTCTAACCGTTAATTATTTTTTCTCATGTTCTTTAATTAGTCGGTTTATTATTTCGTCATAGGTTTCGAGCCTCGTAATTTTTAATTCTTTAAGTCTTTCTCTTGTCTCTGTTTCAATCTGTATAGTAGTAGGATCATCCATACACAACCACCATATCATAACTACATATCAAAGTATATAAAAGTTAAAACTTTTTTTAGAAAAACTAGGGATTACCATTAGAAGAATCTTATTAAGACTGTTTATTTACATGAGATTTATTTTTGGTATAAGTTCTAGTTCTATGAAATTTTCATCTAACCATATTCCTCCAATCCATAGTGATTCTTCGAGAACTATTAAATATAGAGCTAAATATAGGACGAATATTATTCCGATTAAAGTTCTCCATTTTTTGTTATTGGAGATTAAGTATAGTCCTGCGAGTAGTAGGACTACGCCCCAGAAAATAGATTTGATGAATTGTGCGTAAGGACTGATCAATAAGTAAAATTCTGGGTAAAATGTTTTTAAGAGTACTAATCCTCCAATCACTATTAAAAATATTCCTATGAATTTTTTCATTTGATTTTACCTCTTAATAGTATATAAGCTCCGATGATCACCAGTAGTATAGCTATTATTTCTCTGGTTGAGAAGAAAATTCCGAAAGGTATTATTCTTCGCACTATGATGAAAAGTCCTATTAATATTAGTGATATTGCAAAATATCTTATATTTTCGTTTTCTTCTCCTTTTATTTGTTTTTGAATCTTTTTTCCTTTGTCGTCTACTATTTTATCTACTGATTCTTCTGTTTCATCTAATATTTTGTTTGTTCTTTTTTCCAAGCTTTCTTTGGACTTCGTGTTGTTTTCTTCTTCCGGCATTACGATTCCTAATATAAAGTAGAGTATTACGAAAAAGGGTTCTGCTAAGCATAGTAATATGTAGATTAGTCTTACTAAGGTAGGGTCTAATTCGATGTATTCTGATATTCCTCCCATAACTCCTAGGATGATCTTTTCATCTTTACTTCGGTGTATTCTTCCTTTCATGATTAGCCTCTACTTATTTACACATGTATCTTGAACTCTAATTTAGAAACGTCTCAATTGTTTTTAAGAATTTCTGTTTGATGTAAATTTTGTTTTATTAATTTATTATTTTATAAATTAATTTTTTATTGAAGGTATATTTTTTCTTTATGAAATTATTTAGCTTTATATATTATGTTTTAATTTGGTTTGTTTTTTTGGTTATGGGGGGATTAGTGGTTTTTTGTGGGTTCGTGGTTTTAAACCCAAAGCTTCTTAATTATACCTACTTCGATCTAGTAGGTGTCTAAGTGAAAGAGCTTCCTAAGGATTATGATTCGGATAAGGTAGAGAAGAAATGGCAGGAAAAATGGAGTAATATGGATGTTTATAAGTATGATCCGGAGTCTAAAAAGCCTACTTATTCAATTGATACTCCTCCTCCTTATGTTTCAGGGGATTTACATGTTGGACATGCTATGAGTTATACTCAAGCTGAGTTTGTTGCTAGATTTAAGAGAATGCAAGGTTATAATGTTTTTTATCCTATGGGATTTGATGATAATGGATTACCTACTGAGAGATATGTTGAAAGAGAATTAGGTATTGATAAGGAAGATTTCGGGAGGAAAGAGTTTATTGAGTTATGTAAGGAAACTACCGCTAAGGGTAGAAATAATTATCGTAATGTTTGGACTAGGTTAGGTATTTCCGTGGATTGGGATCTTCTGTACACTACAATTAGTGAGGAAGCCCAGAGGATAGGTCAAAGATCCTTTATTGATTTATATGATAAAAATAAGGTTTATAAAGAGAAGGATCCTGTTATTTGGTGTCCTGAGTGTAAGACTGCTATTGCTCAGGCTGATCTTGAGGATGAAGAATTAAATTCTGAACTTGTTAATATTAATTTTCCTTTGGTTGACGAGGATGACTCCGTAGAGATAGCTACCACTAGACCTGAACTGCTTCCAGCATGCGTTGCAGTTTTCGTACATCCTGATGATGAAAGGTATGAAGGTTTAGAAGGTAAAAAAGCTGAAGTTCCTATTTTCGGTCAAAAAGTCCCAATCGAAACTGATCATAAAGTTGATAAAGATTTTGGTTCAGGAGTGGTAATGGTCTGTACTTTTGGAGACAAGACTGATATCGAATGGTGGAAAGAGCATGAACTTCCATTAAGGTTAGCAATTAATAGAGACGGAACTTTAAACGAAAGAGGAGAAGAATACGAAGGATTAAATATGGATGAAGCTAAAAAAGAAATAACTAGAGACCTGGAAAGACAAGGATACATAGAAAAACGTGAAAATATTTCACATGCAGTGCAAATCCATGAAAGATGTGACAACCCAGTTGAATACAATATAGAAGATCAATGGTTCGTAGAAATGCTGAATATTAAAGAAGAATTAAAGGAAAGAGGATCTGAAATCGATTGGTACCCTGAATACATGGAAAAAAGATTTGATGAATGGGTAGATGGATTAAAGTGGGACTGGTGCATATCCAGACAAAGATTCTACGGTGTTCCATTCCCCGTTTGGTACTGCGAAGACTGCGGAGAAATAATACTACCAGAAGACGAAGATTTACCAGTTGACCCTACCGTGGATGAACCCCCAGTCAACGAATGTCCTAAATGCGGATCTGAAAACCTAGAACCAGAAGAAGATGTTATGGACACATGGTTCATATCTTCGCTATCACCTCTAATCAATGCAAAATGGGAGGAAGAAGACTCTGAGATGGATGACATATACCCTATGTCACTTAGACCTCAAGGATATGACATAATAAGGACTTGGGCATTTTACACCATACTTAAAAGCCACCTACATACAGATGACAAACCTTGGGAAGATATAATGCTATCAGGAATGGGACTAGCTGAAAAAGGAAAATCCTTCTCCAAATCCAAAGGAATAGTAGTAAAACCACTTGAAATGGTTGACAAATACTCAGCAGACGCACTAAGATGGTGGAGTAGCTCAGTAAAACTTGGTGAAGACTTAATATTCAGCGAAAAAGACCTAGTAGCAGGAGAAAAACTAATGGACAAACTATGGAACGCATCAAGATTCGTGCAACAATTCCTACCGGAAAAAATAGAAAAACCAGAAGAAAAAGACCTCGAAACCATAGACAAATGGATACTACAAAAAATGAACGAAGCAATCGAAGAATCCACAGAAGGATTCGAAATCTACGAATACGACAGATCAAAACACATAACAAAAGAATTCTTCTGGCACGATTTCTGCGACAACTACCTAGAAATAGTAAAACAAAGACTATACGGAGACGCATCAAAAGAATCAAAAAAAGCAGGAGAATACGTACTCTACAAAGTACTTCTTAACTCACTAAAACTACTAGCACCAATAATGCCGCACATAACCGAAGAAATATATCAAAAAATGTTCAAAGAAATGGAACAAAAAAGAGAAAACGGAGAAAAATCAAAATCAATACACACATCAAACTGGCCAAAACAAATAGAAATCGGAAACAAAGAAATATCAAAAATAGGAGACACCGCAGTTAAAGCAATATCAATGCTTAGAAAATACAAATCAGAAAGAGACCTCCCACTAAACACAGAACTAAAAAAAGTAGACATCTACACAGAAAAACCATTAGAAAACTACAAACTCAAAAAAACAATATCAAGAGCAATGCAAATCAAAAAACTAGAAATTCTCCACGAAAAACCAGAACTAGAAAGAGAAATAGAAGAAGTAAAACTCAACTACTCAAAAGTCGGACCAAAATACGGAAACAAAGTCAAAGAACTAGAAAAATCAATAAACCAGAACAAAATAAAAACCAAAGACAACAAACTAGAAGTAAAAACAGAACAAGAGGTAATAACACTAGAAAAAAACGAATTCAACCTCAAAGAAAACTTCAAAATACAAGGAAAACAAGGGGAAATAATACAAAAAGACCAACTAATGATAAGAGTAAAAAAATAATCAAAAAAACAATTACAAAATATAACTAACTCTTTCTATATTCTACAAAATTATTTTCCCTCAAATTTTCTTTTATCAGTAATCTTCTTCAATTTTACAGCAGCTCGGAGATCATTCAAATCCTCCATGAAATGATCCTTGTATTTGAAATCATTATCAGATGAAATCTTATAATCATCAGACATATTATCTCCAGAGAAATTATTTTTTAACCCCATTAAAAAATCTTTGTATTTAATATAAATAGAATATATAGAATTACTCCGTATTATTTAGTTCGTGTGAAATTTCTTTATATTTTTTGTATTCATTGGTTTTTATGTTAAAATGATATTTATTAGGTATCCTAGACTCATTAGTAGTCCGTAGATTAAGTGTAGTTGTATCATGTATTTATTTGCGTTTTTGAATTTTTGATAATTTTTATATTCGTTTTTAACGGTTTTAACTATTTTATATGTTATTGGGGCTGTTGTCAAGGTTATTAAGGTGTGAATTGGTAAGACTTTAATTGATGTCCAAATTATTTGGTATAGATAAGTGGAGGTTAATATGATAATAAATATCCATCTAGCTTTTTTTCTTCCAATTCTAACTACTAAGGTATTTTTTCCTATATCTCTATCTGATTTAAAGTCAGGGAATTCATTTATAAGCAGTACTAGTCCTAGTAGTATTCCTGGAATTAATGATGCTATGATAATTTCGTAAGATGTTGTTTTGGTTTGAACATAGTAAGTTCCAAGCCCTATCATGGGCCCGAAAATAATTACGTTTGATACTTCTGCAAAACCATTATAACTTAATTTTAATGGATCTGCGGTGTAAAAATATCCAATAAATGCTCCGATCATTCCTAAAAATAAAACTCTTATACTTCCGATCTTTAGAGCTAAAAAAATTCCTAAAATTAAACCAATTCCAAAGAATGTATAAGATGCGTGTAATATCTGTTTAGCAGATATTAATCCTTCTTGTATAACTTGGCTTCCTCCGCTAAATTCAGAACCGGATTTATTTAAATCATCTGCTCCTGATTTATAATCAAAATAATCATTGCTAAGGTTAGCAGCAAGATGAATGGAAACAACACCTACTAGGGTTGCGAAAAATATGATAGAATCTATACTTCCATAAGAATTTAATGCAACTAATGTACCTAATAAAACAGGAATTACGGAGGCAGCTAAGAATTTAACCCTTAAAGCTCGAAGCCATAAACCTAAATCCAAAATATCACTAATCCAATTAAATATTATAAGACTTCATCCATAAGATTATTTAACCTTAAAGTTAAAAAATACTGCGATGGATCATATCTTTAAATCTTCGCAGGAATATTATTAACCTTAAATAGGTTTAGATAGACAAATTTAGTTAGATAAGAATTTTTAGAATAATTAAGGAAGACTTAAAAATTTTTTAAGATAGTCAGTTGATTTTATGGGAATTTTTAACCATTTCCACCTATATAGGGTAAAAGGTTATATATTAGGAATCAAAGATAATTTCATTAATTTAAGTATGCTTAAGTAAATTAAAAAAGACAGATCTTATTTATAAAGATTTTATCAGGTTTTAAGGTTATTTATTCATGTTTTTTAGAAGTGGTATAATGGGGAAAGATGGTGTCAAAGTTTTCGTTGGTGGAGTTTTTGATATTTTACATGTTGGTCATTTAGATTTTTTGAGAAGAGCTAAGGAGTTTGGTGATGAATTAGTTGTTGTTGTAGCTAATGATGAAACTGTTAAGAATATGAAGGGTAGAAGTCCGGTTAATCCTAGTCAGGATAGGTTAGAGGTAATTAAAGCTCTTAGAATTGTTGATGATGCTATAGTTGGGCATTCAGATGATATGTTGAAGACTGTTAAAGAGGTTTGTCCTGATATTATTGTTTTAGGTCCTGATCAGAATTTTGAGGAAGAAGATCTTAATAAAAGATTAGAAGAAAGAAATTTAAATTGTGAAATTAAAAGACTTACAGGTTTACATAAGAAGAAAAGGGCTAAGTCGTCTCAAATTGCTGAAAGGATTCTCAAAAATTATGAAATCTCAGATTTTAAATATCAAGAATAATTTTTTCTTTTGGTGTTCTGGGGGAGTGAGATGGATATTAATTCTGATATGAAGAATATGTTGGAGGAAGCGAAGAAGTTTTTAGAAGATCATAATGATTCTATTACCTTAGTTACTCATATAGATGCGGATGGTTTAACTTCTGGTGGTATTGTTTCTCAGGTTCTTGAAAGGCTGGGTAAGGATTATAAAGTTAAAACTTCGAAGCTTTCTCCTGAGTTCTTTAAGAATTTAGAGCCTGATGATCTTACTATATTCACTGATCTTGGTAGTGGTCAGCTTGATCTTCTTGAGAATTTTGATAGGGATGATAAGGTGTTGGTTTTAGATCATCATCAGCCTAAGGATAATGATATACCTACTTTCCATATTAATCCTCATTTCTTCGGTTATGAGGGTTATAAAGATGTTAGTGGTGCTGGTGTGTCTTATTTGTTGGCTAGAGAGTTTGGTTTTAAGGATCTTTGTCAGTATGGTATTGTAGGGGCTGTTGGTGATCAACAGGCTTCTTGGGGAGAGTTATCTGGCTTGAATCGTATTATGGTTGAAGATGGTTTGGAAAATGGTTATATAGATGTTGAGAAAGATTTGATGTTGTTTGGTCGTGATACAAGGCCTTTGTATAAGGCTTTGCAGTATTTTACTGATCCTTGGGTTCCTGGTATTAGTAATAATGAGGAGGGTGCTATTGCTCTTCTTTCTAGGTTGAATATTCCTTTGAAGGATAATGGTTGGAGGAAGCCTGGGGATTTGACTGATGAAGAGAAGAAGAAATTGGGTACGGCTTTATCTTTTAGAGCTGTTAAGTATGCTCCTGAAGAATTTAAGCCTCATATTACGAAGTTAATTGTTGGTGAATCTTATATTTTATTGAATCAGCAGGAGAAAACTCCTTTAAGGAATGCTAGAGAGTTTTCAACTAGTTTAAATGCTGCCGGTAAAAATGGAGCTCCTAAAATTGGTTTAGAAATTACTAAGGGTAATAAAAAGGTTTATCCTGAATTAATGTCTTTATTGCGTTCTCATAGGAAGAAAATAGCTAGGTCCTTGGATAAATTGGGGGATGATATTCAGGTGACACCTAATGATGTATTTCAGTACTTTGATGCGACTGGAAAAACTAGTAGGAATATTGTAGGAACTATTGCAGGTATGTTGCTCGGTACTGAGGATTCTGATCCTTATAAGCCTATGATAGGGTTTGTTTCGAATAATGGTGAGACTAAGATTTCTGCTCGTGGTTCTAAATTGTTACAGTTAAAAGGTGTGAATCTTGCTAATGCTATTGAGAAGGTAGCTGATGAATTAGATGGTGAAGGAGGAGGACATGCTCCTGCTTGTGGAGCTACTATCCCTTCAGAAAATCTTGATAAGTTCATGGAATTATATGAAGAAGAATTGAATGTAGCTTGATGAGGGAAAGTATGTTTGATAAATTGAAGGATAAGGTTTCGGATCTGGTTGATACTGTTAGTCAGAGAGAACTGAATGAGGATGAATTGGAGGATGTTCTTGAGGATTTTGAATTGTCTTTACTTAGTAGTGGAGTAGCTATGGAGGTATCTAAAGAATTTGTAGATGATATAAAAGAAGATTTAAAGGGTCAGGAAGTTAGAAGAGGTACTAATGTTAAAAATGTTGTTCAAGAATCTGTTGAAAATACCGTTGAAGACATTCTAGCAGTTGAGGGTATTGATTTAGAAGAAAAAATTAAAGAAAAAAGACCATTATCCATAATGTTCGTAGGATTTAATGGTTCAGGAAAAACTACTACAATAGCCAAACTTGCTAACCAGCTAAAAGAAAAAGATTATAAACCTGTTATAGCTGCTTCAGATACTTTTAGAGCCGGAGCAATTGAACAAGTGAAAACCCATGCCGACAAAATAGGAGTAAAACTAATAAAACATGAATATGGAGGAGACGCAGCTGCCGTTGCCTATGACGCAGTGAAACACGCGGAAGCTAATGACCTTGACACAGTCCTAATCGACACAGCAGGAAGAAGTGAAACCGATAAAAACCTAATGGACGAAATGCGTAAAATTAAAAGAGTTGCAGATCCTGATCTATCCATATTCGTAGGAAGTGCCTTAGCAGGGAACTCAGTAATAGAACAAGCCAAAAAATTTGACGAAGCTATTGGATTAAACGGAGTTATCCTATCAAAAGTAGATGCTGACTCAAAAGGTGGTGGAGCCCTATCAATAGCAAAATCCATACAGAAACCAATACTATACGTTGGAACAGGACAAGAATACGATGACCTAGAAGAATTCTCACCAGAATGGATGGCAGATAAAATATTAAGCTAAAAAAAGAAAAAACAAAAATAATTAAAATTACATATTATCTTTAATTGTCTTCGCTATTCTTTTCACACCTTCTTCAATCTGTTCATCCTCTACATAGGTGTAATTAAGTCTCATTGTATTCTTCTTCGGATTGTTAGCATAGAATGCATGTCCAGGTACATAAGCTACATTATTATCAACAGCTTCATCAAACATTTCCTCAGTATCAAATTCCTCTGGCAAAGTAACCCAAGAAAACATACCACCTTTAGGAACTGTCCATTCTATTCCACTTGGCATATACTCTTCCAAAGAATCTATCAAGACCTTCTGTTTTGGTTTGTACAGATCTTTAATTTTTTCAATCTGCTCATCAATCTTCCCTGTTTTCATGTACTCATAAGCGATATACTGTGAAACTACATTAGTACAAAGATCCAAAGACTGTTTAATTATCTCCATCTTCCTGATAAAGCCTTCATCACCAGCAACCCAACCTAATCTGAACCCAGGCGCGAAAATCTTTGAGAATGTTCCTAAGAAAATCGTTCTTCCAGAATTATCGTAACTAATTATAGGATCAACATCATCGCCTTCGTATCTTAACTCATTATAGGGACCATCTTCCATTATTAAGAAGTCATGTTCTTCCGCTAGATTCACTAGTTTTTCTCTTCTTTCTTCATTCATTGTAACTCCAGTAGGATTCTGGAAGGTAGGGATCACGTACACAAACTTAGGGTCCATACCATTTTCCAATTTTTTCTCTAAAGCATCAACATCCATACCATTTTCATCCAATGGAATATTAACGTAATTAGGTTTAAAGTTCTTAAACGCTGTTAAAGCTGCTAAATAGGTTGGTGCTCCTACAGCAACGTCTTCACCTTCATTTACAAAGGCACGACCTAACAAGAAAAGACCTTGTTGTGAACCAGCAGTTATCATAATTTGTTCTGTTCCAAGATCAACATTATACTTATTCTTCATTCTTTCAGAAATCTGCTCTCTCAAACCTTCATATCCCATCGTAGTTCCATATTGAAGCATCTCAGTACCTTTCTCATCCAATGCCTTAGAAGTAAGTTCATCAATCATATCCACTGGGAAAGATTCAGGATTAGGCATACCTCCTGCCATCGAAATAATATCTCCACTTTTAACAACAGAAAGTATTTCTCTAATTTCAGATGCTTCTAATTCATTAGCCGTATCGGAAAAATATTTTTCATACTCCACCTTATCATACCTCCAAAAATAATGGCTAATACCGTGACAATCACACAAAACCAAGAAAAATTATTTCAAAGTGTTCTAAATGTGTCAATCCTTTTTCCGGAAGATTGTCACGGCACCACTATCTTTTCTGAATCAGGCCTAACAAACACCAAAACAATATTTATTGGTGTAATATTCGCCTAAATTCAGGGGATGATTTTTGACTTGTGTAGGCAGATTCCCAACAAACTGCCTTCTTTATTCATTATAATGTAGTTTTTACTATTTAAAGTTTTAGAGGAAAATAGTCGAATTTAGGTTTCTTTCCACCCACAAAAATAAAAAACTTTGGACCTTTTTAATAATGGGAAAAGTATGGCAAAAATAGAGGAGAAGGTCAAGAATATCGCTGAAAATATTGAAACTATGGAAATTAGAGGAGCAGGTAAAATAGCGAGATCAGTTGCCAGAGGCCTGAAAATTCAGGCAGAAAATAGTAAAGCTAATAATGCAGAAGAATTTTATGATGAAATGATAGAAACAACTAAGATACTTTATAATACTCGTCCTTCAGCAGTATCTCTTCCAAATGCATTAAGACATGTGATGAATGAGGTAAGAACCGTTCAAAAAAGACAAGCAAGTTTAGAAGAATTAAGAAACACCACTATTAATACAGCTGAAGAATTTATTAAGAATTCAAACGAAGCGGTTAAAGAAATAGGCAGGATTGGAGCTAATAGAATCCAGGAAAAAGAGGTTATAATGACACATTGTCATAGCTCTGCAGCAACTTCAGTTATAAGAAAAGCTCATAAAGAAGGTAAAATAGAGAAAGTCTACGTTAAAGAAACAAGACCACGTTATCAAGGAAGAATTACCGCACAAGAATTAGCCGAAACAGGAATGCAAGTTGAACTAATAGTTGATGGAGCCGCAAGACATTTCATGAAAAAAGTAGACAAAGTAATAATAGGAGCTGATTCAATAGCAGCAAATGGAGCAGTAATAAACAAAATAGGTACTGCAGATCTTGGATTAGTAGCAGACGAACAAGGATCACTATTAATGGTAGCAGCCGAAACATACAAATTCCATCCAGAAACAATATCAGGAGAAATGATCAAAATAGAAGAAAGAGACATAGAAGAGGTAGTACCTGAAGATATTAGAAAAGATTTTCCTGAAAACTTGAAAATACGGAACCCAGCCTTCGACGCACTACCACCAGAATACATCAACGTCATAGTAACTGAAAACGGTATAATACCGCCACAATCAGCACCATTAATCCTTAGAGACGCATTCGGATGGAAAATAAAAAGAAAAGAACCCTGGGAAACATAAAAACCATTTAATTACTTATCATGTTAAAAATAAAAGAAAATATTAAAAAAGCACAAGTAGAACTTCGGTTTCTACTTAATCGAGGATATAGAAAAAAAGTGGCATTAGAATTCGTAGCAAACCATCATCAACTAACTAGATCACAAAGAAATATATTAGTAAGAACAGTATTCTCCAAAGAAGATATAAAAGCACATAAGAAAACAAAAACCAGCATAGAAGAAATAAAGAAAAGAAAATTAGGAATTGACGGCTATAATGTTTTAATAACAATAGAAAGCATAATAGATGATAAACACCTAAAATGCGACGACGGATTTATCAGAGACATAAAAGCCAGTTTCGGGAACTACGAAATTAATAACAAAACCAAGGAAGCTCTAAAACTTATAAAAAAACTCTTCAATAAACACGAACCAAACAATGCAACATTCCTATATGATAAACCAGTAAGTAAAAGCGGAGAACTAGCAGGACTAACAAGACACATACTTAAAAACTTTAATACAGATGCTAAAACTGTTAAAAACGTAGATCTAAAATTAAGAGAATACGAAGTCGTAGCATCCAGTGACAGAGGAGTAATAGAACACTCAGAAAAAGTAATAGACCTACCAAAATCAATTTTAAATATGAAAAAATCCTAGAACTTAAAAATTAAAAAGATATAACCAAAATTTTCCTCAATACTGAATGTATTAAAACTAATTCTTCAGTTAGAGCTGGTATAATGATAGAGATAAATGGTAGTTACGGAGAAGGCGGTGGTCAAATTCTAAGGACCTCCTTAGCTATGAGTACTATACTAGATAAACCATTTAGATTATTCAATATTAGAAAAAACCGATCCAAGCCTGGTTTATCATATCAGCATCTTAAATCTATAGAAATTCTTCAAGAAATAACTGATGCAGAAGTTAAAGGAGCTGAACTTAGATCCAAAGAGATTATTTTCAAACCTCAAACTATAAATTACGGGGAATTTGAAGTTGATATTGGAACAGCAGGTAGTGTCACTCTACTTTTACAGACTATTATCCCAATTTTAACCAGAATTAAAGATGAAATTAAAGTTTCAGTTGTTGGAGGTACAGATGTAAAATGGTCTCCCTCTATTGACTATTTTAATTATGTTTTTCTTAATACTCTTAAAAAATTCGGTTTAAATGCTGAAGTAGAGGTAAAGAAAAGAGGTTATTATCCGAAAGGTGGGGGAAAAGTGGTTTTAATTGGTTCACCTAGTTCTCTTTCCCCTATAATGTTGGAAAAGTTGGAAGAAATTGAGAAGGTTAAGGGGATTTCTCATTGTGGGAATTTACCTGAACATGTTGCTAGGAGACAAAAGAAATCGGCTGAAAAAAACCTAGATTTTCCTACCAGTATAAAGACTGAAGTAGTGAACTCTCTTAGTCCTGGTAGTGGGGTAACTTTGTGGTTAGAGGGTTCGAATAATAGTATTGGATCTATCTCTCTGGGGGAGAGAGGTAAACCAGCTGAAAGGGTAGGTTCTGAAAGTGTGTCTAGACTCTTATCACAGATTAAGTTGGGTGGTCCCGCAGTAGATAAATATTCTGGGGATCAATTAATTCCGTATGTATCTCTTTTCGGTGGAGAAATTGAGGTTTCCGAGATTACAAATCACTTTTTAACTAATATTGAGATTGTAAGAAGGTTTTTGGATGTAGATTTCTCATTTTCAGGTGAGGAAGGGAAATCTGGTAAATTTCATGTTTTAAAGTGATAATATGTCAATACTTCTTAAGGATGGTAAGGTTCTTTATGGGGATGAATTTAAGTTAGTTGGTTCTGATATACTTATTGAGGATAATAAAATTGTTGAAGTTTCTGAGGAGATTAATAAGACTGCTGATTCTGTTTTAAGTTGTGAAAATCGTGTTATAATACCTGGTCTTATTAACTCTCATACTCATGCTTCTATGTCACTTTTCAGAGGCTTTGGTGACGGTTTAAAGCTTGATGATTGGCTTGAAAAGATTTATTCTTACGAAAAAGATCTGACGAGCGATCAGATAAGGTGGGGAGCTTATGTTGGTATGTTGGAAATGATAAGATCAGGGATTACTACATTCACTGACATGTATTTCATGGAAGATGTTGTAGCGCAATCTGCTTCTAATATAGGTATGAGAGCTTTTTTATCACCTGGTATATCTGATAGAGCTGAAGAACCTCATAAGGAGATAGATAGAGCTAATGAGGTTTTAGAAAGCATTAAAGATTTAGAAGATGATAGGATTAACTTTATGTATGGTCCTCATACCACTTATACTTGTTCTAAGGATTTTTTAACTAGAGTTAGAGATCTTTCAGAGAAGAATAATGTTAAGATCCATATTCATCTTGCTGAAACAAAGTCAGGTAGGGAGGAAACTTTAGATAGACATGATTTAGGGCCAGTGGAATTATTAGGTAAATTAGATATGTTGAATGAGAAATTAGTGGCTGCTCATGGTGTTTGGTTAAGTGATGAGGAAATTGATATTTTAGGGGAAAGTAATGCAAATTTAGTGTATAACCCTTCTTCCAATGCAAAACTAAGTTCTGGAACAGCACCTATTAACAAAATTTTATCGGAAAATATTAATGTAGGACTTGGTACAGATGGCATGGCTAGTAATGACTCATTTGATATTTTTGAAGAAATGAAGATCGGGGCCTTACTACAAAGAGTGAAAAACAGACAAATCAGTGCCAAATCAATGTTCAAAATGGCAACTCAAAACGGTGCTAAAGCTCTAGGTATAAATGCAGGAGTTATAGAAGAAGGAAAACTAGCAGATCTTGCCATAATAAATTTAAATTCTCCAAATTTAACCCCATTTAATGATCCTATTGTCAATCTAGTTTTCTCCGGCCATGGAAGTAATGTTGAATCAGTAATCATCGATGGAGAATTGATAATGTTAGATAATGAGATCCTTAATTTAGATGAATCTGAAATTATGAAAAAAGTTGATAAGATATCGGAGGAGATATTTTGAAACCAGAAGAGGTTTACATTTTAGATGAAAACTCAAAATGGATCGGTATAGAACCTAAAGTTCTTATGGAAAATGCTGGAAAAGGTGTTGCAAAAACGGTCCTAGATAAATTAAACAAGGAAAGAATCGAAGAGATAGGAATATTTTGTGGTAAAGGTAACAATGGAGGAGATGGTTTCGTAGCTGCTAGACATTTAAGTTCATATACTAATGTTAATCTTTATCTTTTCGGTGAAGAAACATCCATGTCTAATATAGCTAGAGACAACTTCAATATCCTTAAAGAAATTCCTTCTGTGAAAATTAATAAAATTAGAGATTCAACTAATTTAGATGATATTGATTTCAATTTTGATGTTATATTAGATGCTCTTCTAGGAGTAGGGATTCATGGAGAACCTAGAGAACCTATGAAAACAGCAGTGAAAAAAATTAATCAGCAAAAATCCAAAACTAACATAATTTCAGTTGATGTACCTAGCGGATTCGGATCCAATCTGGAAGTCAACTCAGACTTTTCTATAACCTTCCATGCCAAGAAGGATAGACAAGTAAAACCTGAAGTAATAGATATAGGAATACCAAAAATTTTAGAACATCTTGTAGGGCCTGGAAATATAAAATCTCTTAATAAAAGAGATAATAAAAGCCATAAAGGACAGAACGGTAAACTAATGATAATTGGAGGAAGTAAAAATTATCACGGCGCTCCACTACTCTCCTCCGAAACAGCCTCCAAAATCGTGGACTTAGTCTACCTAGCCACAACAAGTGAAGTAATATCTAAAAGTAACAAAGATATAATCCCCATAAAATTAGAAGGAGAATACCTCACCGAAAATAACGTAAATGAATTAATAGAAAAAATTTCAAAATATAACATCGATACAGTACTAATAGGGCCTGGAATCGGGGAAAAAACAGAAACTCTGAAAGCCGTAACAAAAATAACAAAGAAAACTAGTATACCAATAGTAGTAGATGCTGACGCATTAAAAGCTGAACCAATAATCAATAATCTGACTGAAAAAGACATCATAACACCACACCATCAAGAACTAAAAAATCTTCTAAACAAGAATATAAAATTTTCTAATAATGTCTTAGAAAAAGGAGAACAACTAAAAAACATAGCAAAAGATTTAAGAGTTACAACCTTATTAAAAGGAGAAAAAGACTACATATCCAACGGAGAAAAATGGAAATTCAACAAAACAGGTAACTCAGGGATGACCACAGGAGGAACCGGGGATGTTCTCTCAGGCCTAGTAGCTGCCTTAAGAACAAAAAATACTGCAATGAGATCAGCATCCTCAGCAACATTTATTAACGGTTATACAGGTAACAAACTTTACAAAGAAAACGGAAGTAACTTCACTGCTTCTGAACTAATAAACTTGATTCCAAAATCTTATAAAGAAATTCAAGATTTTTAACCGGTGAAAAAATGAACATAGGAGTCTACTTCATAAAATCAAATATAAATAAAGGCAAATTTGAAGAAACAATTAACAACACCATAGCCAAACTAGAGAATTCAGAGTTCAAAGTAGAAAATCAAGGACTAATTTCGGAAAAAGAACAAATCAAGGACTTAGGATCTGATCTATATTTAATCGTAGTGCTAACTGGAGGAACTGAAACTTTAATCAAAGAATTTGAAAAATTTGATACACCAATTATTCTTAAAACAAATTCAGACGGAAATTCATTACCTTCAGCTATTGAAGCAAGAGAATACCTTAGAGGAAAAATACCTTTGGAAATAATTCATGAGGATCCAACTTTACAGGAATCCATAATGGACGAAGAACTAGAAAAAATGAGAAAAAAATTGAAGGGAGATATAGCTTCCATTGGCGGATCCTCCAACTGGTTGATAGCAAGTGAAGTAAAGAAAGAAAGATTAAAGGACTTCGGAATCAATATAAAACATATCCCAGCAGAAAAAATGATTAAAAAAATAAATAATACGAAAGTAAATCCTAAAAAAGCAAATGAAGTAATTCAAAGATCTGAAAACCTTAAAAACAAAATATCAAACGAAAAAGTAGAAGAAACAACAAAAATATACGAAGCTTTAAAGGAATTAGCAGAAAAAAGAAATCTAAATGCCATAACAGTCAGATGTATTGACTTAATAGAAGAAGTAGGAACCACCTTCTGTCTACCGCTCAGCCTATTAAATGACGATGGAATTATAGCAGGATGTGAAGGAGACCCCAGATCACTAATGGGAATGATTCTAGGAAAAGTAGTATCACAGAAACCTACTTACATGGGAAATTTAGCTGACTATGACAAAGAAACCATAACCCTATCCCATTGTACTATCCCCCTAGATATAACAGATAACTTTACCCTCACAACTCACTACGAAACCGATTCAGGAGTCGCAATAAAAGGAAATATTAAACAGAAGAAAGTAACTGTATTCGGTCTAGATAAAGATCTAAGAAATGCAGCCATAACAGAAGGAACAATTATAGGAACAGAAGAAAACAATGAAATGTGCAGAACCCAACTGAAAATTTCAATCGAAAATGCACCCAAATTTATGGAAAGAGCCTTCGGAAACCATCAAATAGTCACCTTCGCCCAAAAAAACAAAGTAGAAAAATTCCTTAACTACATCGGAATCAAAACCTGCTGACAACCAATCTATTTTACAAAATTTTCCTATTTTTATTCAATTATGTTAATAATTAATTAATAGATTACTAAAAAGTTAAAAAAATTTTAGGGATAGTTTTATTTATTCTTTTTCTCAAGCACAAGGTTTTAGATTAAAGCCAATTAAAAAAATTTATATGTAAAGATTCTAATGTATTGTTCGATAGGAGGTTAGACCCTTATGAACAATAAATGGATGAAAATTTCTGCTATTCTCGCGGT
>CAYNOZ010000029.1:0-16875 GCA_964398955.1 uncultured Thermococci archaeon
GGTAGTTCACAAGGTTAGTTGCTATAATAAAGTGGTATTAAGTTGGTAGTTTATGATAGTTGATAATATTTTAGAGGGGTATTATGGATTTTGAAAGAAGAAAAGAATTGGTTTTAAGGAATACTGAAGAAGTTATAACTGAGGAGGAGTTAGATGAAGTTCTTGAAACAAAGGATCATCCGAATACGTATGTTGGTTATGAGACTTCTGGTCCTCTTCATTTAGGGCATTGGATATCTATTAGAAAGTTGTTAGATTTGCAGAAGGCTGGTTTTAATGTTAAAGTTCTTTTTGCTGATCTTCATACTTATTTGAATAGGAAGGGAGATATTGAGTGGATAGAGAATATGATTGAGTATTGGCAAGCTGTTTTTGAGGCTTTAGGTCTTGATGCTGATTATATTTTAGGCACTTCCTATGAAGAGAGTAAGGAATATCAGAGAGATTTGCTTAGAATGAGCTTAGAAACTACAATAAATAGAGGAATTAGATCTATGCAGGAGGTAGCGAGGGATATAGATAATGCTACTGTTTCTCAGATTATTTATCCTTTAATGCAGGCTCTTGATATTGAGTACTTGGACTTAGACCTAGCAGTTGGAGGTATAGAGCAAAGAAAGATCCATATGTTAGCTAGGGAAGTTTTACCAAAGGTCGGATACAGGAAACCTACATGTCTTCATCATCCGTTAATGACTTCTTTGACTGGTGGGAATAAGATGAGTAGCAGTGACCCTAAGACAATGTTCCCTTTACATGCTGAACCTGATGTGATTGAAAATAGGATTATGGAAGCGTATTGTCCGAAAAAAGAAGTGGAGGGTAATCCGATCTTGCAGATAGCTAAGTTCCATGTGTTTGGAGCTGATAATGATCTTGTCGTTGAACGTTCGGAGAAGTATGGTGGAGATCTTTATTACGAAAAATACGATCAATTAGTAGAAGATTATTCCTCAGGGAACTTACATCCACAGGACTTAAAAAATTCGATTGCGAATCATATAATAGAACATCTTAAACCTGTGAGAGATAAATTTGAAGCTGAACCAGAATTATTAGATCCTTTGGATAAAATTTGATTAAATTTATTATCAATTTTAATATAGGAGAATAGGAGGTGATTTTTTGTCTGATGAGAAAGAAGTTGTTAGAGTTCCTATGCCTCATGACGATCAAATGTTTGGCATAGTTAAGCGTTCTTTAGGTAATTATAGAGTTGAAGTAGCTTGTATGGATGGAAATGTTAGAATGGGAAGAATACCTGGTAAAATGAGGAAACGTAATTGGATTAGAGAAGGAGATGTTGTTATAGTGAAGCCTTGGGATGTTCAGGGAGACGAAAAATGCGATATAGAGTATAGGTATAGGAACAGTCAAGCTCAGTGGCTCAAGAAGAATGGATACTTGGATTTAGATAAATTGAAGTAAAATTAACTTCTATTTAGTTAATTTAATTATTTTTAATTAATGAGAATCTTTTTTGTTAGTTTTTGGAGGGTTCTAATTGAACAGAGAGAAATATCTTAAAGTCCCTAAAGATAGGATTGCCGTCATAATTGGTGAAGAAGGAGAAGTTCTTCAGAGAATTGAGGATGAAACTGAGTCCAAAGTAGATTTAGATAGTGATACGGGCGAGGTTTTGATAGAAGGTGAAGATTATTTTGGAGTTAATACGGCTCGGAGCATAGTTAAGGCTATTGCAAGAGGTTTTTCTCCAAGAAAGGCTTACAAACTGTTTAAAAAGGATTACATGTTAGAAGTTATTAATTTAAAGGATTATTTATCAACAAGTAAAGAAATAAAAAGGCAGAAAGGACGAGTTATTGGAAGAGAGGGAAAAACCCGTAGAAAGATAGAGCAAGACACAAAATGTTACTTAGCAATTTATGGAAAAACAATATCCATAATAGGGCCTATGGAGAATATGGAAATAGCTAAAAAAGCTGTGGATAAATTATTAGATGGAGCCCCACATGGACATGTATACAGATACTTAGAAGAGGAAAGAAAGAAAAGGAGGACCGAACCTTGGGCGAAGTAAGAACTGCAGAAAACATATTCGAAGATTTCAAATCACAGAGCGTAAGCCAATTCTTTAAAAATAACCAATCGATGCTTGGTTATACTGGAGAGATAAAATCTCTAACGACTGCAGTCCATGAAGCTGTAACAAATGGATTGGATGCGTGTGAAGAAGCAGGAATTAAACCCGAAATAAGAATAGAAATTGAAAAGCTTGGAAAAAGACATTATAAAGTGATAGTAGAGGATAACGGACCAGGTATACCTGAAGAGTTCATATCAGACGTTTTTGGAAAAATGCTGGCCGGGAGTAAAGGTCATAGAAATGTACAGTCAAGAGGTCAACAAGGTATAGGAATATCTGGAGTAGTAATGTTCTCACAAGTGAAAACAGGAGAACCAACTAGAATAATAACAAGCACAGGAGAAGATATACTAGAAGCATATCTAGAATTAGACGTTGAAAAGAACAAAGGCAAAATATCTGAATTAAATAAATTAGATAATGATATAAATTGGCGTGGGACAAGAATAGAGTTCATGGTTAAAGAAGTTCTTTATAACCGTTCCCAGTATGGAGTTTATGAATATGTGAAGAATACAGCTATAGGAAACCCACACGCTGAATTCGTTTTAATTGAACCGGATGGTAATCTAGCTTTCTTCAATAGAAGCAGTGAAAAAATTCCTGATCCACCAGATGAGATAAAACCTCATCCAAAAGGAATGGAAACAAATGACTTAGTGGATATGGCAAAGAAAACCGATAGAAGAAAGATAACTAGCTTACTAGTTAATGAACTTTCTCGAGTTTCAAGAAGTAAGTTAAAAGATATAGAAGAGAAAGTTGCTGTGGTAATGTATCAAAAAGATGCTGGAGATGATAGAGAGGTTACTATAAATGATGTCCCCTCAATTTACATTGATGAAGCTAAGGAAATTCTAGATAAAAGTCCTGATGAGTTGAAATGGGCTGAAGCTGAAAACATTGTGAAGGCTTTCAGGAAGATTGATTTTATAGCTCCTCCAACGGACTGTTTATCTCCAATTGGTGAGGATAGAATTCAAGAGGGTTTGAAGGAAGTTTTGAATCCTGATTTTGTGGCTACAACTACAAGAAAGCCTGATGTATATAGAGGAGGAATACCTTTCACTGTAGAAGTTGGTATTGCCTATGGTGGGAGTATAGAGAAAGGATTAAATGTTTTAAGGCAGGCTAATAGAGTTCCATTATTGTTTAATAATGGTTCATGCGCTATTACTGATGCGGTTAATAGTATTGATTGGAAAAGATATAATGTGAAGAATCCTGACACTGCTCCTTTGGTTGTATTCGTTGATCTTGTTTCCACTCACGTTCCATATATTTCAGCTGGTAAGCAGGCAGTAGCAGAGGAAGAAAAAATCTACGATGAGATGAGATATGGTATAATGGAGGTTTCTAGGAAGTTAAAAAGATACTTAGCCGGTATTAAAAGAAAAGAAAAAAGAAGGAAAAGAAGAAAAACCTTAAAAATGTATATGGGAGAAGTTTCTAAAGCATTAAATGACCTTACAGGGGAAGAAGAATCAGAGATCAAAGAAAACATCAAAGAATTAATAGAGGAGGAAGAAGAATGAGCGAAAGCCAGGAAAGTATAGATAATTGGGGATCTGATAGAGATAAAGATCCCGTAAAAAAATTAGAAGAATTAGGAGAAGAAGTTGTTCAACAATTAGAGAAAGGAAAAAACCCTAATATAGAAATACCAAGTAGAGGACTAAGTAACGTACATTACGACGAATCAGATGGAATACTTAAACTAGGAAACAGTACATCAAAAAGATATTTAAAAAATGTCTCACACGCAAGAAAATTCATGCAAACACTCTTAGTAGCATCATACTCAAAAAAACTAATAAAAGAGGACAGACATGCAGGAATACGTGAACTTTACTACGCCCTAAAACATAACATAGAAGACACAGACAAAAACACATTTGACGACCAAAATGAATCAAATCCAGTAGTAGAAGACCTAGAAAGATCCTTAGACCTTCTAAGAGAAGAACTAAACCTTTCAGCGGATAGAAGAGGATACGTATACGGAGACTTGCTAATACAAGACGGAGAAGACGAATTCAACTGTTCAGAACTAGGATTAGGAGGATGGGCAGTACCAGGTAACGTTGAACACATAAAGTTCAATAAAATAAAAACCGATTACGCACTCGTAGTGGAAACCGCAGCAATGGCAGACAGATTAATAGAAGAAGACTTCGCCCCAGAAAACAATGCACTCATAATAGCAACACAAGGACAACCAGCAAGAGGAATAAGAAGATTAATAAGAAGACTAAGATATGAAGAAGAACTACCAATCTACGTATTTACAGACGGAGACCCATACGGATGGTACATATACTCAACCCTAAAACAAGGATCAATAAACCTAGCCTACCTATCACACAAACTAGGAGTCCCAGACGCAAAATTCATAGGAATGACAATGGACGACATAGAAGAATACGACTTACACGGAGTAACAGAAAAACTCAAAGGAGAAGAACCAAACAGAAACGGAGAAGGAGCAACAAAAGACTATAAAAGAATACTAGAAGAAATGGACTACCCATGGTTCGACACACCAGAATGGAAAGACCAACTAGAAAAAGCCCTAGAAAAAGGAGAAAGAATAGAACAACAAGCATTAGCAAACAAATCCCTAGACTTCGTATCAAACGTATACCTACCAGAAAAAATAAACAATGAAAGATTCCTATCATAAAACAACTAAATATATTTATACTTTTATTTCATCTTTTCAAGAGGGTTCAAATGAATTTTAAACTACCAAAAGTTTTAAAATTAGCAGCAAGCATAATAATCTGCTTATCAGCAGGAGCAATAGGATCAATATTCACCATTTCACAAGTAAATAGTTGGTACTTAACCCTGAACAAACCCTTCTTCAACCCACCAAGCTGGGTATTCAGCCCAGTATGGACCACATTATTTATATTAATGGGAATATCCCTCTACATAGTCTGGAATAAAGGAATAGAACGAAGAAATGTTAAAAAAGCATTATACATATTCGGGATACAACTAATATTGAATGTATCTTGGTCCGCAGTATTCTTTGGAATGGAAAATCTATTAGGAGGGTTAATAGTAATAATCCTATTGTGGATTGCAATATTTATAACAATAATAAGATTCAAAAAAATTTCAAAACCAGCTGCATACTTACTAATACCATATATAGCATGGGTAACTTTCGCTGGATTACTAAACTTAGTAATTTGGATAATAAACTAAAATTCTTATAATTATTTATAAACAATTTAAAAGGTGTTTAATGTATGGAAGATGATTTATATTTGATTCTTCTAAAAAATGAGCAAGAAAAAGAGATAGAGATAGGAAGTTTAGGTGAAATAAGGTTCGAAGACGGTTACTATATCTATGTTGGATCAGCAAGAAATAACATTTCTTCAAGGCTGAAAAGGCATCTACAAAAAGAAGATAAAAATAAGTATTGGCATATTGATTATTTAAGATCGGAATTAAACTTTAGAGGATTCTTAAGTTTTTCAAGAAAGGAATATGATTCCGAATGCAGGTTGGTTAGCTATATAGAAAAAGAAACAGGTTTTAAGAAAGTGGTTAAAGGATTTGGATCAAGTGACACTGAATGTTATTCTCATTTGTTATTCAATGAAGAAGTAGATAGTATGAAATTTTTAAATTAAGGAAGTTTGATGACTTTTAGAATTTTTTGGTGATTGTATGGGTAAATTAATTGAGATTATGGGTAGAGGTGAAGTTGAGATAGAATTTGAAAGTAGTTTATCTGCTGAAGAAGTTCTTGATAGATCTGGTTTTTCAATAGAAAGTGCTGTTTTAAAAGTTAATGGAGATTTAGCTTTGGAGGATGATGAAATAGAAGAAGATGATGAGATATTGGTAGTTCCCGCGATTTCAGGGGGTTAAAGATTAGCTTATTGGTCCGTTTTTCCAGAGCCCGTCTTTGAGTTTTTCGTCATGTTCTTCTTCCCATTCTTCTACTGGAATTGAATGTTTTTCTCTGATTTTGTCTCCCACTCCTAGTCCGTTGTATGCGCAGAATGGAACCATTCCCTCTGGTGTAGTGTAGTGAATAACGCAGTTTTGGAGTCTGTCTATGTTAATGTTCCATACGTCTTGGAACCACATTGATCCTAGGAATAGTGATTTGTGATGGAATTTTCCTAAGGCTTCGTAACTTCCTTTGGTTACTATGTTGGTTAGTATTTCTTTCACTGAGAATCCTTCTGGCGATTTTTCTTCGTCAGCTATTTCTGATATGTTTTTCATTACTTTGGTAGCCATTTTCGCTCTTTTAAATCTTCCTGTGGTCTCTGATAGGTTTTCTATTAGCTTCATGAACTTTTCTACGTCTAGGAATCTTGTTATTGGTAATAATTCTCCATCTTTATCAAATACGTAAGTTGCTCCTCCGCATCCTGGGTGTGCGGTGAATTCTACCTGTTTTTCATTTTTCAGGTTTTCAACTAATTTAGAGATCGGGTACACGAAAGGAGTAGGATACCAATCCTCCTTTCTTATTTCCCCATTTAAACCTTCTTCAATACTTTTCATTAAGGTAGAGTAATCCACACGTTCTTGCTTTCTGTAATCTTCATCTATATTTTCTATTCTTCCTGTAAATGCTATTGGTTGGAAATTAACTCCTCTAACAACGTCTATATTTTCTTGAGCAAATCTAATTATGTCCCCAAGCTCATCTACATTATCCTTCATAGCCACAGGAACCAAAACAACACTAGTAAACCCTATATCCCTAAAGTTCTGTATAACCTGTTTATGTTGCTCAATCCAAGGATTATTCTCCTTACTCATTCCATCAAAACTCATATAAACTGTATTAATTGGAGAATTCTTAACTTTTTTACAGTATTCCTTAGATTCAGCTAACTTAATTCCATTAGTATTTAACTGAATATGGGAGAACCCTTTCTCATCAGCCATCTCCACAATATCGAACAAATCATCTCTAACAGTAGGTTCTCCACCAGTAATCTGTATAGCTTTAGAAGGAACAGGATCTTCTCTCCTAGCCTGATCCATCATTTCATCAATTTCTTCTAAAGAAGGTTCATAAACATACCCTGAAGCTCCAGCATTCATAAAACAGTAAGAACATCTAAGATTACATCTGTTAGTAACTAATAAGTTAGTAAGAACTGATTGAGATTTATGTTCTGAATATAATCCAGTATTGCTAATTTCAACATTCTCCACTCCATTTCCTTCTCTATCATATTTTCTCCATCTTTCATAATCATCTGGATCTTCAAAGAAAATGGATTTAAAACTTCCATGTTCAGGGCATTCCTTTTTAATCCAAATTTTGCCCTCTTCTTCTACAATTCTCGCATCTATCTTATTCATTTCCCCGTTCTTGAAACATTCAGGACAAATTGACTTAGTTTCCTCAAGAATCTTTTCATCAGCAACCATTGTCTCATCCACCCATATATTCTTATTTCAAAGATAATACCTTTTCGTTTATTAAACCTTCTATTAACGCGAATTCAGTAAACATTTTTGTACCGTAACACAATAATCAAAATAATTTGAAGAAAAACCCAATAAAACCCAAATAATAACAATATATCATTATTAATACAACAAAATTTACTAAAAAAACAAAATCCAAAACCCAAACAAAAATAAATAATCACATAAAGAACTTAAAAACAACTTTAAGACAAATTTAAACAATTTAAAGATAGATGATAAAAATTCAATCCAATAAACCTAAAAATAAAATAAATGGAAATCCAAATAAGATAAAATTAAATCATAAAAACCTAACCCTCAATCTTTGACATTTAGATAGAGGGTAGATCAAGCTTCCCACTTAACTAGTCCAATTTATTAAATATGATAAAATGACAATTAATTGGAATTATAACTTCTATACATAAAAAAAGCGAAATCGAGCCTTATAGGATTAGTTAAAGCATAGAATCAACATTTTAAGGTTTTAGGTAAGCTCGAACCATTGATGTAGACTGCCGCAGTAATGCTGAGCTGCCGGAAAAAAAAAAAAAAAAAGAATAAAAATGAGATAACTAATTGGTTATTATTTGACTTTTTGTCTAATACAGCATACTTTAGTACCTATGTTTTATTTTGATTATTTTGATAAGATAATTTTATTGCTAAGCAGAATTACTTTAGATAAAGGCCGCATGAAATCCCAATTATCTCGAACCAACGTGAGCAAGGTAATAAATCACTCCAATTTATCCTTCCCAAAAACTTTTATAACACTTGTGACTTAAAAATTCCAGTGCCTCGATAGCACAGCTTGGTAGTGCGCCCGACTTGTAATCGGGTGGTCGCGGGTTCAAATCCCGCTCGGGGCTCCAATAAACTTTATCATATTAAAATATTATTAGAAATTAAAATTAATTATAATTTGTTCTTTTTATTGCTTTGAGGGTCTAAATTTGTGCGATTGATTAATTTGGATTTGATGTAATTTTATTTTAAAAGTTAGATTTTTGTTTGATAGTTACACAATTAGTTTTTAGATTTTGTCTAGTTGTTTGTAGGGTCTGTTTTTTTGGTTTTGGTTTTTAGTTTATTTGGTTTGAGTGTATCAATTCTTTTAAACATAAGGTTTATAAATTTTGATTTTTCAATATCAAAAATCTGAATGAATAGATTGGAGAAATATACTACAAGTGAAAAATTTTGTTTCTATAAAGCTTAGATATTATCTAGCAGGTGGTTTTGAATGAAAATTGGTAATACTAAATTAAAAAATGATTTTATTATGGCTCCGGTGAAAACTGGTTTTAGTGATGAGAATGGAAAAATAAAAGATAAACATTTAGAATTCTATGAAAAAAGAGCAGAAAATTTAGGAGCAGTAACACCTGAACCATTCTATTTAGATAAAAATGTTAGAGAGATTCCAACGCAACTAGGAATAGATGAAGATAATAAAATTAATGGATTAAAAAAATTAACGAATGTCATTCATAAAGGTGAAGCCAAAGCTATAGCTCATTTAAATCATCCTGGAAGAATGGCCAACCCTGATATTCCAGGAAATAAGCTTTTTTCATCTTCTGAGAAAGCTTGTGAGGCTGGCGGTGGAGAACCTAAGCGTATGTCCAAAGAGGATATAAAAGAAGCAAAAAGTCTCTATAGAAATGCAGCCAAAAGAGCAGAAGAGTCTAATTTTGATATTTTGGAACTTCAGTTTGGACATGGTTATTTAGTTGCTCAGTTTCTTTCTGATAAGGTAAATGAAAGGGAAGATGAGTATGGAGGGAGTTTTGAAAATAGATCTCGATTCGGGTTGGAAGTATTAGAAGAAGTGCAAAATGTTTCTGATTTACCGATTATTGTTCGTATTAGTGGAGATGAGATGGTTGAAAATGGAATTAGTTTGGATGAGATGAAAAAATTTTCTAAAAAGCTTGAGGAAAAAGGAGCAGATGCTATCCATGTATCAGCTGGAAATGCTTGTAAAACACCTCCATGGTACTTTCAGCACATGTTCACCTCTAAAGAGAAAACATGGGAGATGGCTGAAGAAATAAGGCAAGAGGTTAACTTACCGGTCATAGCTGTTGGTAGAATAAATGAACACAGTGATATTGATAAAGTTAAAGAAGAGGAAATGGCAGACTTCATAGCAATTGGTCGTCCATTAATATCTGATCCAAACTATATCTCCAAGTACTTTGAAGATGATAACAGTTACAGACCCTGTTTATCTTGCCTAGACGGATGTTTAGGGAATGTAAAATCTGGTAAAGGCCTTCAATGTGTAATGAATCCGGAGATAGGTAATAATAAACAATTTAAGACTGGAAAAACTAATAGGTCTTTTGTTGTAGTTGGTGGAGGTTTATCTGGAATGACGGCTGCTCTTTATCTAGATGATAAGGGCAATGATGTAACTTTATATGAAAAAGATGAATTAGGGGGGATTTTCAGATATGCACCTCTTCCACCGGGAAAAGAACCTTTGCAGAAGGCATTGGACTACTATGAAAAAGAATTGGGAAGAAGAGATATAGAAGTAATATTTGAAGAAGCTGATGCTTCGGATTTGAATGAATTTGATGAGGCAATAATTGCGACCGGTTCAAAACCTTTAATACCACCAATTGATGGGTTGGAGGAATATGAATGGGCAGATATTCTGCTTCCTGAAAATATGCCAGAAAATAAGAAAGCTATGGTTATAGGAGGAGGTTTAATAGGTGTTGAAACAGCTTATTCATTATCAGAAAATGATAATAGAGTAATTCTGGTTGAGTTATTACCCGAACTGGCTGGAAACATGTTTAAACTGGAAAAAGCACAGTTATTGAAAAAATTGGAAAATAGAGATAATGTTTCAATTTACACTGAAACAGATATTAAGGAAGTTGATGGAGATACAGTAAAAGCAGAAAAAGATGGTGAAGATATTACATGGAAAGGAATTAATAAAATTGTAATGGCTACAGGAATGCAAAGCTATAATCCTTTTGAAGATCAAGAAGAAAATATCGAAATACCTCTCCATGTCGTAGGAGATGCAGAAGAACCTGGCAAAGCTGAAGACGTTATCAAATCTGCCTATGAAACAGTGGCTGAACTTTAGATTTCCTTATATAGTTTTAATTAATTCTACGTAAATTTTATTTTATAAATTTCTTTTAATTTTGTTGTAATTTTTTGATATAATTTTAATTATTTAAAAATTCGTTTTCAAGGTACTTTTTCAGTTCTTTATGGTTTTTAAATGTTTTTCGGGCTTTTGAAAGATATTTTACTGGTAAGTAAGAAGATACAGCTATGCAGTACATTTCCGTTTCCTTCACTGATTTTATTCCAAGTGGAGAATTTTCTATAACCACTATTTCGTCTTCTTTTAGATTAAGAATCTTTGATCCTTTTTTAAAAGGTTCAGGATTGGGTTTGGTGTTTTCAACGTCGTCTCCTGTTATTACTGCGTCAAACATATTTTTATACTCTTTATTGATGAATTTATTTACTGTTTCTCTATTACTTCCTGATACCACTCCTAACTTATATCTTAATTTTAGAGCTGGGATTATTTCTTGAATTTCATGATATGGTTTGGTATTTTCTATTTCTCTAAAAATTCTTCTTCTCTTTTTAACTAAATCTTCGAGTTCTTCAGCACTGATTTCTACATCCTTGAGATCGAATATTTGTTGGAATATTTCTTTACTTTTTTGTCCTTCTCTTTTATAAATTTCGATTGGATCTACTTCCATGTTCAGTTCTTTGAATATATTTTGGAAGGACTCGGTATGATATCTCATAGAGTCTATTAGAACTCCGTCCATATCAAATAGTATTCCCTTGATTTTGTCTCTGGGTATCATATTTATTCCTCTAGTAACTTGAATTATTTATATTATTTTGATTATTCTTATATTTTAAGTTTTTTTATTTAAATAAAATAGTAGAATAGATAAAAAATTGTTTGATATAAATTTTAGTTGGTTATTCCTTAGATAGCTTTGCTTTTAGATTTTTTATTATATTTTCGAATGCTTTGGTAGTTTCGTTGTCATTGTCTAGGAATGATTCTCCTTTTTCCCCGCTTTCAACTATTTTAGGGTCTAGTGGAATTTTTCCTAGTAGATCTATGTTGAATTCTTCTGATATTTTTTTTCCTCCGCCTTGTTTGAATATGTTTGTTTTTTCTCCGCAGTGTGGGCATATGAATCCGCTCATGTTCTCTATTACTCCTAGTACGGGTATGTCTAGTTTTTCTGCGAAGCTTATTGATCTTCTTACGTTTGAGACTGATACTATTTGTGGGGTTGTTACTATTACTGCTCCGTCGCTTTCTACTTGTTGTCCTATGCTGAGAGGTTCGTCTCCTGTTCCGGGTGGTAGGTCCACTATTAGGTAGTCTAGTTCTCCCCATTGTGCGTTGAGGAATTGTTTAATTGCTTTCATTTTTAGAGGTCCTCGCCAGATTACTGGGTCTTCTTTGTTTGTCATGAATGCTGTTGAGAGTAATTTGAAGTTTTTTGACACTTCTAGTGGTATTATTCTTTCGTCTTCAGTTGCCCCTACTTTTGACCCATCTACTCCGAATAATTGTGGGATTGTTGGGCCGTGAAAATCTGCATCGAGTAACCCGACTTTGAAGCCTTTTTCTGATAAACTTCTTGCTAGGCTTGCTGAAACTGTAC
Source organism: uncultured Thermococci archaeon (assembly GCA_964398955.1). GTDB lineage: Archaea > Methanobacteriota_B > Thermococci > Thermococcales > CAYNOZ01 > CAYNOZ01. The sequence continues at coordinate 12,259 of CAYNOZ010000029.1, forward strand.
TTTTCCCTACTCCTCCTTTTCCGCTTAGTACCATGATTATGTTTTTTATGTTATCTAAATTTACGGAATCTTGTTGTGATACGTTTTTGGCTTGCATTTTTGATCCTCCTTAAATATTTGTTGATTTTTTGATTTTTTGTTGGGTTTTTATTGTATTTTTTGTAATTATACTTCCCGTTGTCCATTAATGTATTGACACATATAAATACATTGTTGCTCAAATATGTGCGGCCCTTTTTGTGTTTAGAATTTCAAATTTTCTCTAAGCTGTACTTGGAAAAATTTTGAGTGAATCAAACACGAGAATTGAATTTTTAGATCATTTTAAAGAATAAACTAAATAGATGCTTTTATTTTATTTTTCTAGGTTTTTAGTTTTTTAATTGTTGTTTTGTTTTGGTTCTTGTAGTAGTTCTTTTTTGTTTGTGATTATGGAGTGTTCAGTTATTATGGTTGCAAGTCTCCATAGGAAGTAGAGGTTTAGGCCTGGTACTATTCCGTATACTACCCATGATAGTGTTGGACCCATTTTTGAGTTGTGTTTTATGGTTTCATAACCTGTTGATCTTTTTTCATGTCCTGAAATTAGTTCTGATATTTTCCATAAGGTGTATGCGGATATTATTATGGTTATTATTGCGTTTAGGTAGAATATTATTCCTCCTTGGATTGATAGTGTAAGTATTAAACTTATTATGGATATTAATGGCATGATTATTATGGTAAACCATTTTGTTGTTGAGTTAATTTCATCTCTATGAATTAAGTGTGCTTTTTCTTTTTTATGACCTGATAGTAGTTGTGCTACTTTCCATAGAAAGTAAAGATTAAGAACTGGTATTATCCCTAATAGGAACCATTTGATGGGTTCTTCTTTTTTTAATTCATGTTTTAGGGTTTTCATTTTTATTCCCTCTTTCTTTTTAATTAAAAATTATGATTCTACATATTTAACCTTTATTATACACAAAAATGTATTAGGTATTTTTTGACAATATCTCTTCCTACAACCAACCCCCCATATAAACATAAACATACCAACATTATAAGATTTTGCTTTATCAATATCCATAAATAATTTTTGTAATAGAATATAAAATAGCACAAACCTTTTGAAACCTAAAAACAATAAAATTAACCACATTAAAAACAATAAAATACCAAAAAAATATAAATGATGTAACAAACTCAATTTTATGGCAGAACTTAAAATTACATTAAAAAAATAAATTACAATAAAAGGTATCTTTGAAGATAATTAACAGAAAACTTAAATTGTGAGAACACTAAAATGCTCAATAAAATAATTAATCAGATTATGATTCAAGAATCCATGTACTGGTTTTCCACATTGTTAGTGATATAATGGATCTAAGAAAATTGAAAACAATATTAAGAGATTTAGGGAACATCTGGTTAATTGTTGGTGTTGTAACGTTTTCAACGGTTTTAATAGCAGCTTATTTTCATGAAATGAGATCTTTAAAAGTAATGATATTCTTAACAGCATTATTTATATATTTAGGAACTTTAGCAAGAATAGTAACCAGAGATGCTAAACCACCGGAAACAAAAGATGCAATGTTAATAGCAGCACTATCTTGGCTATCAATAGCAATCCTAAGCTCAATACCGTTCATACTAGTTCTAGGGTTCTCTCCATTAGATGGAGTATTCGAAGCAATGTCAGGTTGGACAGGAACAGGATTAACAGTAACCCCGGATAGTTCACAAATTCCCCGTACAATGCAGTTCTGGAGATCATTAACTCAATGGGTAGGTGGAGTAGGAGTGATAGTACTAATGGTTTCAGTGCTAACTAGACCTGGTACAGGAACCCATAAACTATATCGATCAGAAGCGAGATCGGAAAAGATTCATCCAAGCGTAATGTCAACTGTAAGAACGATCTGGTGGATTTTTCTAGGATTTTCAATAGTAAGCGTCGTTCTTTATTGGATTGCTGGAATGCCTCCTTGGGAAGCTCTTAACCACGCAATGACAGGAATTGCTACAGGAGGATTTGATATAACAGGTAACAGCTTAGCAGCTTACGATTCAGTTCCAATAGAAATTGCATCAATTCCAATGATGCTAGCAGGAGCAATACCCTTCTTAGTTCACTACAAAATAATAAACGGAGATCTATCAGCAATAAAAGATCTACAAACAAGATATCTATTATTAATAGCATTAATTGGATCATTCATACTATTAGCTGAAAACGCATTACATTTCCCCATACTCCAATCCATAAGAGGATCAGTATTCCAACTAGTATCAGCTTTAACATGTACAGGATTCCAAACCTCAAACGTATTTCAATGGCCCACAGTCTCAAAATTAATAGTTTTCACAGCCATGATAATAGGAGGAGCAGCAGGTTCAACAGCAGGAGGAATAAAAATCTTCAGATCAGTACTAGTATTCAAAGGAACTGCAAGATGGTTCAAAAAAATATCCTTACCATCAAACGCAATATTCTCATTCAATTTTAATGGAGATATCCTTGATGATGATACAGCAAATAGAATAATAGCTGAAGCATCAATAATCACCATACTATGGATAATAATCTTAGCAGTAGGAATGTTCACATTACTACATACAGTACCAGAAACATATAATTTAAGCGATGTAATGTTCGAAGTAGCCTCAGCCCAAGGAAACGTAGGTTTATCAACTGGAATAGTTGGACCAAATGCCAGCCCAATAACAAAAGGAATGTTAATAATCAATATGTGGATAGGTAGACTGGAAATAATACCAGTACTAATGTTATTCAGAACAATACTAGGAATCAAAAGATTCCCATTTGAAACATGATTAATAATTTTGATCTCAAAATTAGAAGATTGTAGGTACGAGTAAGAAATTTATTAGAAAATTAATTATTAAATTGATGAGGGATGATGATGCTAGAAATTGGTTTTGTTCAGATGGAACCTAAGCTTTATGAAAAAGATAAAAACCTTTCTGAGGCTAAATCATATTTAAAGAATTTTGATGGAGATTTAGTGGTTTTACCTGAATTATTTGATACTGGTTACAATTTTCATGATAAGAAATCTGCTTATGAGGTTTCTAGTCCGATTCCGAGTGGTGAAACGACTCAACTTTTGTCGAATATTGCGGAGGATAAGGGTGTTTACATTGTTGCCGGTACTTCTGAGAAAGATGGTGAGGATTTGTATAATTCTGCTGTGATTGTAGGGCCTGAAGGTTATGTGGGCAAGTATAGGAAAATACATTTGTTTTTTAATGAAAAGAAGATTTTTGAACCTGGGGAAGATGGTTTTAAGGTATTTGATTTTGGAGATTTTAAGTTAGGAGTTATGGTATGCTTTGATTGGTACTTTCCAGAGTCCATAAGGACTTTAGCTTTGAAGGGTGCTGATGTGGTTGCTCATCCTTCAAATTTAGTTTTACCTTACGCTCCTAGGGCTATGCCAATAAGAAGTCTTGAAAATAAAGTTTTCTCTATTACGTCTAATAGGGTTGGAGTTGAAAGGGATTTAGAATTTATTGGTAATAGTTTGATCAGTGATCCTAGTGCTGATAAACTTGTGGTGTTGGAAGATGGTGTTGGGGTTAAAAGTGTTAAAATAGATGTATCAAAAGCTAGGGATAAGAGTATTAATGAATTGAATAATATTTTTGATGATCGGAAGCCTCAGTTTTATGATTAGTTGGTTTTTTTCAGTTTTTGTGGTTTTCGATGTTGTATACGACTCCTAGTACTACGTCTTGGTCTGTTACAAATTTTGCTAGGAGTTTTTTTCCGTCTTGTTCTTTTATTATGTCTGGGTTTTCTAGGTAGGGGCTGTTAGGTGATTTCCAACATCTATCTTTGTAATTTTTTTGAAGGTTTGAGAGGGTTTTTTCTATAATTTTAACACCATAAATTGTTGTATTTCTCTATATAAAAGTGTTTGTATTCGCTTTTTGCGAATAAAAGATTCGTTGAAAGTCGAAAATAGATGATAAAGTACATAAAAACAAAAAAATAGAAAACAAACTACCATAACTCAATTCTTCTATAAGAAAAATTTGAAGAACTAACCTTACCAACAATAAAACCTGGCTTCTCATACTTAGGAACTGTAGGACTACCAGGATTCAAAATTAATATATTCTCATCCCTAGCCTCATAGCGATGAGAATGACCTAAAACAAGCACATCCGCCTCCTTCTCCAAAGCCTCATACTTAAGAGATTGCAATGAGGAGTTATCACCATGAGTCACAAAAATTCTAATTCCATCAATATTTATTAAACGACTCTTAGGTAAATTAAATTTATCCATATTCCCTTTTACGAAAATAGAATTCTCACTATACTTAGATAACTCATTCATGGTTTTTTTAGTCGTAATATCGCCAGCATGAATCAAATACTGAATACTTGAATCCTCTAATTTGTTTAATAGTGGTTCGGGTAGAATTTTAACTTTGTCTGGGCAATGTGTGTCTGATAAAATAGCAACTTTCATTCTATCTCCTAATAATGAAAAATAGAGATATATGTTTTATATGTTAACGTCTATGTCGAATTCCTTTGAAAGTTCTTTGTATCTGTTTCTTACTGTTACTTCGGTTACGTTTGCTACTTCTGCTA
>CAYNOZ010000030.1:0-16531 GCA_964398955.1 uncultured Thermococci archaeon
TTAATGGTTTCATGTCTTCGGTTCTTAGTCGGGTGGCAAGCTTTGACTGATGTCCGTCTCTGAATGTTAGGTCTACTAGTTCGGTCATTGTTGTTCCTCCATGTATTGTTTTAGTTTTTGGAGTGCTTGTTCTATTTTTTCGATTGAGTTGGCGTAGCTCATTCTGAGGTGTTTTTCTCCTTTTTTTCCGAAGGCTGCTCCGTGTGTGACTGCTATTCCTTTCTTTTTTAGTAGGTCTAGGGCTAGTTCTTTTGATTTTTTGTTTAGGTTGTATTTTGGGAAGAGGTAGAATGCTCCTTCTGGTTTTTTTACTTCCATTCCAGGTATTTCTTTTATTAGTTTTAGGGCTTTGTTTCTTCTTTTTTCGAATGTTTTTACCATTTCTTCGGTTTTTACTTCTTTTAGTGCTTTTATTGCTCCTTTTTGTGCGAATGATGTTGGGCATGATACTGAGTGTTGTTGAATTTTTAGCATGGTTTTAACTATTTCTTCGGGGCCTGTTATGTATCCTAGTCTCCATCCTGTCATGGAGTACGATTTTGAGAATCCGTTTACGGTTAGTACATTATTGTATTCGGAGGCTGGGCTGTAGTGTTCGCCTTCGTAGATTAGTTTTTCATATATTTCGTCTGATAGTATTATGGCGTTGTTTTCTTCAGCTATTTCAGTTATTTTTTTGAGGTCTTGTTTTTTCCATACTCGGCCTGTGGGGTTGTTCGGGGAGTTTGTGAATATTAGTTTTACTTTATCGTCTATTTTTTTTCTTATTTCTTCTGGTTTAGGGGCTAGGTTTTCTGTTGTGGGGAAGGTTATTGGTTTTGCTCCTGCTGCTTTTATCATTTGTTCGTATGATACCCATGAGGGGTCTGCTATTATTGCTTTGTCTCCTGGGTTTAGTAGGGCTTGGCAGGCTAGGTATAGGCTAAATTTTGCTCCTGGTGTTACTATTATGTTGTCGGTTTGGGTTTGTATGTTGTTTTCTTTGTCTAGTTTTTTCTTTATTTCTTCTCTTAGTTCTTTTATTCCTGAGCTTGATGTGTAGTTTGTGTATCCTTGGTCTAATGCTTTTTTTGCTTCGTCTTTCACTGGTTCTGGTGTGTCAAAGTCGGGTTCCCCGACTGCTAGTGATATTACTTCTTCGCCAGATTCTCTTAGTTCTTTTGCTAGGTCTGATATTTCGAGGGTGGCTGAGGGATCTAAGTTAGTCCCTCTGTCAGATATACGAAAATCATTACTCATTCTTTTCCTCCTAATATGGATTATACTACATTAGATAATTCTAATTAAAAATAGAATTGAAGAAATTAAAAGTGTTTCGTCTATTTGCCAACTAGGTCTAGAAGAGCCATCCTAACATATACACCATTCTCAGCTTGAGGGAAGTACTTAGCCATTTCGGTATCATCTAAATCTCTTGATAATTCATCAACCCTAGGTAGAGGATGCATTAAGATCAAGTCATCTTTACTTCCCTCTAGAGTTTCAGGTGTTAACTTATAAGAGTCCTTAACTTCTTCAAACTTTTCTTTAGTTTCAAAACGTTCTTCCTGAACTCTTAAAGTGTAAAGAACATCTAAATCTTCAAGAACTTCTTCTAAATTATCGGTTTCAACGAAATCAACGTCATTATCCTCTAAATGCTTCCTAGTTTCTTCCTTTATTTTTAAGGTCTCATCTGGGGCTATGAAAAACATGTTACAATTAAACTCAGGCAAAGCATAAGCCAAAGAATTAATTACTCTAGCATGTCCTAAATCACCGATCATACCAACATTTAAATCATCAATCTTACCCTTCTCATTCTTAATAGTGTAAAGATCCAGCAAAGTTTGAGTAGGGTGCTCGTTAGATCCATCTCCAGCATTTAAAACAGGTACATCGGTAGAATCCGCTGCAATAACAGCAGAACCCTCATCAGGGTGTCTAATAACAATTTTATCAGCGTATCTACCAACAGTTTTAACCGTATCACTTAAAGATTCGCCTTTAGCAACTGAAGAAGTTTTAGCGGAAGACATTCCAATAACATCCCCACCTACCCTATACATCGCTGTCTGGAACGAAAACCTAGTACGTGTAGAAGGTTCAAAGAACAGTGTGGCAAGCACCTCATCACTCAGATCATCAGTCTTACCATCTTCAGCAACCTTTTCCTCAAAATACTCAGCCCTATCAAAAATCGTTTCAAAATCTTCTCTAACTAAATCCTTAGTCGAAATAATATTTTCCATATCTAAAGTCGTCATAATATCACCTCAAATCAATAAACCTAATAAATAAATTCTTATCCTCCAGAAACAACTGGAGTAATTACCAATTCACCTTTCTTCTCATCAATAAAGATTCTAGATCCCCAGGGACCATCCTTACCCATGACAACAATTTTATCTCCTCTATCTAACTGAATATCCTTTAAAGCAACACTTCCATCCGATCTTAGAACATTGGATTCATTAGTTAACTCAAATTCATCTAAAACATCTTTTACAGTTAATCCTTCTTCATATTCAACGAATCTTTTCCCTCTACCAGGAATTCGAACTTCAATGTTGTCAGGGTCATTCATAAAATTAATACCTCATAAACTTAATTTAGTTAATGAAAAGAGAAAAATTTATTAAGAGAAATAATTAATCTTTCTTTTTTAACGTCCAGTAAGTATTTTCAGGGTCTGCTGGTAGGCTTTTAATTCTTTTACCTATTGCATCCTTTATTGCATTCAGTATTGCTGGGGCAGTGGCTGATAGTGCAGGTTCTCCTATTCCTTTAGCTCCGTAAGGTCCTTCACCGGATTCAGATTCTAGTATGATTGTTTTAATGTTTGGGACGTCTACTGATGTTGGCATATGGTATTCTGCTAAGTTATGCACTTCTGGTATGCCGTCTTTTAATGTGTAGTCTTCCATTAAGGCGTATCCTATACCTTGTGCTGCTCCTCCTTCCATCTGCCCTTCTACTCTTTTCGGGTTTATAGCTTTTCCTACGTCGTAACAGCTGGCAAGATCTTTTAATTTTATTTCTCCAGTTCTTGTATCTACTTCTACTTCTGCTGCTTGTGATCCGAAGGTGAAGTCTGGGAAGACTTTTCCATCTAGAACTTCTTCTGTGATTGGTTCTGCTGTTGGGGCTCTGAATGTTTTCAGGGATTCTAATGGATTTCCTTCTGAGTTACAGGCTTCCACTACTTCAGATAGGTCTATTACTTTGTCTCCTTCGTAATTTCGAATTGATTTTTCATCTATCTTTAGGTTTTCTCTTTTTTCTTCCAGTAATTCTGAAGCTTTATCTATTAAATCTCTTCTAAGATCTTCTGCTGCCTTTTTCACAGCATTACCTGACATGTAAAGGGCTCTGGTAGCTGTTACGGTTCCTGATAATGGAGTGGCTTGGGTGTCTGTGGAGTTGACTTGTATTTCATCTAATGGTATTCCTAGAACGTCTGAGGTTATCTGTCTAAGTGATTCTCTTTGTCCTCCTCCTAGGTCCGGTATTCCTGATCTTACAACTGCGCTTCCGTCTTTTTCTATGCTTACCCAGGAGCTGGCTGTGTCATGTAGGTAGCACATTCTTCCATAGGATTGCCATATGCTTGCTGTTCCTCTTCCAACTTTTTTGTGAGGGTCTTCAGGTTCTGTTTTTTCTCCTAGAGCTTCTAATGCTTTTTCTTGTGCTTCGTCTAATTCGACTTTTGATTCTATTTCTTGTCCTGTTGCGGTTTTCTTTCCTTGGGAGAGGTAGTTTTTACTTCTTAATTCTTGCGGGTTCATATCTAGTTTTTCCGCTATTTCATCCATCTGTGATTCGTAGGCTACTGCTGCTTGCATTGCTCCGAATCCTCTGAATGCGCTTGTGTATGTGTTATTTGTTAGTACTGAGTATGAGTCTACTTTTACGTTTGGGATTTTGTATGGGCCTGTTGAGTGGTAGGTTGTGTATAGTAGGACCCATGGGCTTAGGTATACGTATGCTCCGCTGTCTGATATTGCTTCTGCTTCCATTGCCACTATTTCTCCGTCTTCTGTTGCTCCGTGTTTGTATTTTAGTTTGTATGGATGTCTTTTGTGTCTGTCGTACATCATTTCTTCTCTTTCGTAGGTTAGTTTGACTGGTTTTTTGGTTTCCCATGAGAGTAGGGCTATGAATGGTTCTACGTTTAGATCTTCTTTTCCTCCGAATCCTCCTCCCATTAGGGTTCCTCTTATTCTTACTTTGCTTTCGGGCACTCCTAGTATGTGTGATATTTCTCTGTATTGTTCTATTACTTGGGTTGCTACTCTTAGGTTTAGTACGTCGTCATCGTCTATCCATGCTACTCCTGATTCTGGTTCTAGGTGTCCGTGTTCTTGGAATTGGGTTTCGTATGTGTTTTCTACTATTACGTCTGCTTCTTCGAATCCTTTTTCCACGTCTCCGTCTCTTAATTTCCATCTAGCTATTATGTTTTTTCCCTCGTGAACTTTTGGCGCGTCTTCTTTCATTGCTTCTTCTGGGTCGAATACTCCTTCTTTTTCTTCGTATTCTATTTCTATTAGGTCTAATGCTTTTTCTGCTATGTCAGGATCTTCGGCTGCTATTAATGCTATTGGTTCCCCGTAGTATCTTACTTCCTCTTCTGCGAGTACTCTTTGTTTTGCCTGCAGTAAACCTACATCAGCTGATTGTCCTACAATATTGGTAACAGATTTATTGTTAGGCACATCTTCAGATGTCATAACGGTTACAACACCATCTAATTTTTCCGCTTCACTTGTATCTACTTCAATGATTTTAGCAGCAGGTTTAGAACTTCTAAATACTTTTCCGTAAAGCATTTCCTCCATTTTGAAGTCGTCCGCATAAATTACCTTACCTTCAGCTTTAGAACGCTCATCCAAACCATCTTTCCTTTTTCCAACAGAATAATGTTCTTCACTCATTTTATCGCCTCCGAAGCAGCTTCAACAGCATCAACAATCTTCTTATACCCTGTACACCTGCAAATATTACCTGAAAGAGCTTCCCTGATCTCATCCCTGCTAGGATTAGGATTCCTATCAAGCAACCATCTTGAAGTCATCAACATACCAGGAGTACAGAAACCACATTGAATAGCCTCATATTCAACAAAAGCATCCTTTAACTCTTTTAGAAGACCATCATCTTCACTTCTAACAGTCTCAACTTCTTTTCCATCAGCTTGAAGTGCTAAAGTTGTGCAAGAAGTAACTGCCTTACCCTCTAAAATAACTGTACAAGAACCGCAATCTCCTCTGTCACAACCCTTCTTAACCTCAGTAAAGTTATTATCCCGAAGAAATCTAAGCAAAGTTGTCTCAGGTTTAACCTCATCCTCGATCCATTCACCATTAACCTTTATTCTAACATCCTTCATTAGAACCCCTCCAAGGTTTCATCAAGAGCTTTACCAAGTAACTCACCTGAAACTTCACGCCTGTACTCCTTACTACCTCTAACATCGGAAATAGGACTAACTTCATCTCTTAACACAGATTTAGCCTCTTCAATAACATCATCAGAAACTTCACTACCTCTTAAAACATCTTCAGTTTCCTCAGCCCTAATAGGAGTAATAGCAACAGCACCCATACCAATCCTAGGATCCTTAAAAGCACCATCCACTACATCATACATAATAGCAAGAGAAACAGTCGAAATAGCATTAGCATCTCTTTCACTTAACTTCACAAAATCATTCCTAAGCAAACCATCAGGCACCTCGAAAGAAATCTCCGTCAAAATCTCATCATCATCCTCACTAGTTTCCTTAACACCCTTAAAGAGCTCATAGACAGGAATAGTCCTCTCACCACTAACACTTCTCAAAGTAACCTCCGCATCAAGAACCAATAACAAAGGACCCATATCAGCAGCAGGAGAAGCACTTATAATATTCCCACCCATAGTAGCCTGATTCTTAACCAATGGATTAGCAAACTCCCTAAACCCCTTCTTAAGCAACGGAACACTACCAAGAACATCAGAACCCTCAATATCAACAGCCTCAGTAACACTACCAATCCTAACAACTCCATCATCAACATCAACGTAACTCAATTCCTGTAAATCAGAAATATCAATTATATACTCCCTATCAAAATCACCTTCCCTAATATCAACGATCAAATCAGTACCACCGGAAAGAAAAGCAGCTTCATCCCTATACTCATCCTTTAATTCACATGCCTCAGAAACAGATTCAGCCTTAAAATATTCCATTATACACACCTAATCTTCTTCATTTGCATAACTCTTAATAGCTTTAACAATATTTGTGTAACCAGTACATCTACACAAATTACCTTTAATATGCTCCCTAATCTCCTCTTCAGAAGGATCAGGATTATCCTCTAAAAGATCCTTAGCCATCAAAATCATACCAGGAGTACAATAACCACACTGAATAGCACCATGATCAATAAACGCCTCCTGAAGACCATCCAAAGTATCATCAGCCAAACCCTCAATCGTTGTAATCTCCTTACCATCCGCCGTAATCGCAAGAGTCAAACAAGATAAAACAGGTTCACCATCCAGTAGAACAGTGCAAGCTCCACACTCACCAGTCCCACAACCATACTTAGGACCAGTAAGATTCAAATCCTCCCTAATCACATTCAAAAGTAACTCATTCGGTTTAACTTTAATCCGACGATCTTCACCATTAACCGTAATATTTATAGAAGTTAAATTAGATTCTTCCTTACTTTCAACAATACCCATACTATTCACTCTCCTCCCAAGCTTTCTTAATACCATCCTTCACTACTTGTCCAGTTACACGCTCTCTGTACTCTGCAGTAGATCTAACATCATCAATAGGGCTAATTTCTTCACTTATCTTAGACTCAACTTTATCCAATAATTCCTCAGAATATTCAGAATTCTTCAATAATTTCTCCGATTCCCTAGCTCTTATTGGTGTCGGGGCTACAGCACCTAAACCTATCTTACAGTACTCTATTCTATCCCCATCTCTCTTCATTAGAACAGCTACAGTAATTTTACCAAGATCTTCGGATACTCTTTTAACTTCTTCATAGGAGTATCCAGTATGATCTGAATATGGAACTTTTATCTCGGTCATTATTTCGTTAGGCTTAAGTTTCGACTGCTTGGGGCCTGTGAAGAAATCTTCCAGCTTCATAGTTCTTTCATGGTTCGGTCCTTCTAATCTTACTTCAGCCTCTAGGGTTAGTAGTGGTGATCCAGTGCTTGATACTGGGGATGCAGTGCTAAGATTTCCTCCTATTGTTCCCATGTTCTTTACTTGAACCCCTCCAACTTCACTCGCTGCTATTGAGAGAATGTCAAAATGTTTTTTCACTTTTTCAGATGCATTAATTTCTTTAAAAGTGCTAGTCGGACCTATAATTAATTCATTTTCTTCTTCCTTTATCTTACTTAGTTCTTCCACTGTTTTAAGATTAATTACGTAATCTGGTTGAACTTCATCTTTCTTCATAGCAATAAGAAGATCAGTACCACCTGACATCAAAGCAGCATTTTCATGACTATCTAAGTTACTGATCGCTTCTTCTACAGTTTCAGGTTCTAAGTATTCGAATTCATTTGAAATTGTTCTTGTATTACTATCCATTATTTGCCCCCCTTCTCATCTAAAGCTTTAAGAACCTTCTCAGGAGTAATAGGGATCTCAGTAAATCTAATACCTACAGCATTATAGATAGCGTTTGAAATAGCTGCTGCAACAGGATTCAAAGTAGATTCACCAATACCCTTCGCCCCGAAAGGACCTGTCGGTTCCTCAGTATCAGCGAAGAACGTTTCAATATTATCATTTGAAGGCAAATCAACAGGAGTCAGCATCTTATAATCAGTCAAATAACCTTTATTAACTAGTTCACCATTATCCCCTCGGTAATTAGTATCCTCTAATAATGCATACCCTGCTCCTCTATAGAATCCTCCGTGTAGTTGGCCTCTAGCTAAGTTAGGATTTATAACATTCCCAGCATCATTACCGAGAACAGCTCTTTCAAGACTAATTTCTCCAGTAGCCGTATCAACTTCAACCTCAACAAATTGAGCTGAGTATGCTGGAGGACAATCAACCGCTCTGTGACTCACTACGGAAGCGGCAGTTCCCCAATCCTTATCTCTAGCAATTTGAGCAATCTCCCCTACTGTTGTAGTTTTTTCAGGCACTCCTTCAACGTAGACCTTACCTACACCATTTTCAGGATCAGGCTCAATCTTCACAGCATGAGAAGGAACTTCAAGAACCCTAGAAGCAAACTCTTTAAACTCCTCTTTAGCTTCTTCAGCAGCCTGCCTCATCGCCTCACCACCAACGTAAACCCCTCTAGTAGCATGAGTACAAACATCATAAGCCGTAGTCTGAGTATCTGCAGGCGACAAACCAACATTGTCAACAGGAACACCAATCTCCTCAGCAACAATCTTAGCACCAGCACTCAAAGTACCACCACCATGATCCTGTAGAGGAGTAACAACATCAACAGTACCGTCTTCATTGATCTTCACTAAGGCGCTAGAATAATCAACCGACTCACCAGGAGTTGGAGCACCAGTACCTGAAGTATGGAAACCTCTTGCCATCCCTATACCTCTTCTATAACGACCATCTTTCTCATCAGGAGACTCTCTATCATCCCAACCGATCTTATCAGATCCTTTATCCAGAAGTTCACCAACACCACTGCTCTTAACAACAGACTTAACAGTCGGGCCCTGACCCCAGAAAGTATCTCCAAGACCAACATAATTCATTAACCTTAACTCAACCGGATCCATATCAAGCTTCTCAGCTATTTCATCCATCATACTCTCAACTGCAAAAGTTACCTGCGGATTACCGAATCCCTGCATCGCACACCCTGGAGCCTTGTTAGTGTAAACCGCTTTACCTTCAAAATCAAAATTCGGCACCTTATAAAGAGAAGCAAACCAACCAGCCATAACTCCAAGAAGAGGTCTTGCGGATATATTATGAGCTCCAATATCTACTAATGATTCCATCTCAGCAGCAGTTAACTCACCATTCTCTTTCACACCATACTTTAATTTTATTATAGATGGATATCTTGAATGGTCGTACATGTCTTCTTCTCTACTTTGAATTAATTTTACGGGTTGATCAGCTTTCAAAGCTAAAGCTGCTGTAATTGGAGTTATCGTGTTAGTCTGGATGCTGGAACCGAAAGAACCACCAATTGTGGTTTTTTTCACGTTTACTTTGTCTAGTGGTATATCAAATATTTTTCCGAGAAGTTGTCTTGTGTTATGTATGGTTTGGGTTGTTGGCCATACTGTTATACCACCATCTGGTTCTGGTCTTACTACGGTTGCCTTGTTCTCCATTTGTGCATGGTATTGTCTACCTGTTTTGAACTCGTTTTCAAGTATGTAATCAGCATCTTCAAATCCTTTTTCAGTATCTCCTACACTTATTTCTCTTTCTGTAGCTATATTATTCTCTATTTCTTTTTCTTCTTCCCCTATGAAGATTTTTTCATGTAGCTGAGGATCATCTGTTTCTAATGCTTTCTCCGGATCTAGTACTGGTTCAAGTTCTTCATATTCAACTTCTATTTCCTTTAAGGCCTTTTCTGCTTTTTCTTCTGTTTCTGCTGCGACTGCAGCTACTGGGTCCCCTACTAGTAATGTTTTATCGGGTAGGACTTTTCTATCCCGGTATGTGGTTTCCTCGGTGCTTACTATCCTTTCATTGTACTTGTAATCTGGTATATCTTCTGGTGTTATACAAATTGCACCGATTTCTTCGGCTTTACCGGTTTCAATATTTTTAATTTTTGCGTGTGGATGTGGACTTCTTAGAACTTTTGCGTGTAGCATATTATTTAATTGAATGTCAGAAGTGTACTTTTCTTTTCCTGTAGCCTTTGCAACTCCATCTTTCCTTGGAGTTTCTTTACCAATAGAATTAAAATTGTCTTTAATTTCCTTTTCAGAGTTTTTAGAAATTTTAAAACCTCCTAGTTTCGGTTTTTGTATGAGGTTGTTTTGAATTTTTAGTGTGATTATTTTTGGTTTATTTTGTTTTGGAGTAATCCTTGTTCCAGATTTTTGATTTTAATTTCTATTTAATATTTGTTTTCATTTCTGTTGTTTTAAAGATTTCTTTAGTGATTTATTTGTGTTATTAAAAATTATTTTATTAATTGAGAAGTTTTCCAGTGCTTTTTTGCGGGGTTTTTTGATTTGCTGTGGATTACTCTTAATTATATGTAATGCTAAAAAATTATTTAAAATTTATGGTTCTTAAAAGATTTTTTACTGAAATTTGAAACTTTTGCTCATTTTTTGAGGTTTTTATATCATTGAGTTGGTTTTAAAAGAAATCAGTTATCAAATAATTTCCAAGAAAATTTGTTTATGTGAATTTATTACTTTAAGTATGTAAATTGAAGGTCTTCTTATTTTATGATACTCCCATATTTATTAGAAAATTCAACTTGGATCTTTTCCTTGAATTAGAAAATTAAGTTTCAATAATCTGACTAAGAAAAGACTTTTAAGAAGATTGTGTGACAATAGTATTAATGTCCCGAATTTCAGCAAGAATCCCTGACGAACTCCAGCAAAAAATAAAAAATGAAGCTAAAAAAACTGGAAAAAACAAATCACAAGTAATAAGAGAAAAAATTAGAAAAGCATTCAACAACAAAAATGAAGATAAAGAAGTCCATAAAAGAATAGAAAAACTAGAAGAAACAGTGGAAACCCTAAAAAAACAAATGAAGCACCAGAAAAACTTAGAAAATGAAGAAAAACCCAGCATAGAAGCACCCACACTAGACGAAACAGACAAAGAAATAATCAAATACGCATGCCAAGGAACATACTCACTATCAGAACTATCAGAACTAATAGGAGTAAGCGAAAACACCATATACAGAAGAATCAACGATCTAAAAGAAAAAAACGTCCTCAAAGAAGGGTACATGGCTCTACCCAACTACAAAAAAATGGGCCTATCATTCGTCCTAACAGGAATAAACGTAGATCCAGAAGATAAAGAAAAAGCAATAGAATTCCTAAAACAAAAAGAACAAGTAAAATTCCTCTGGGAAACCCTAGGAGACCACGACATCGTAGCAGACCTACTCTGTCCAGGCAGCAAAAAAGTTGAAAGCGTAAGAAAACTAAGAAAAGATTTAGAAAAAGAAGGAATAAAAGTACAGAACCTAGACGTATCCGAAAGCAGCACATCAGAAAAAATAGACCTAAAACCAACATTCTAAAACACAGAAAAACCAAAAACAAACAAAAAGAACCTAAAAAACCATCCAAACAAAATATGAAACAAAATCAAAAACCTAATAAAAAATAAACAATTAAAAACAGTGTGATCTCATGACCGCAGATCTAAAATTAATTAATGGAAAAATATTCTTTAGAGGAGAATTAATAAAAGCAAATCTTGAAATAAATAATGGAAAAATCTCTTCAATAGGATCCAATAACTCAAATGAAGCTGAAAAAACCATAGACCTGGAGAATAAGTTAATTCTACCTGGAATGATTGATGAACACGTTCATTTCAGAGACCCAGGATATACCCATAAAGCAAACTTTGAAACAGAATCAAAAGCCGCAGCAATGGGAGGAATAACAACAGTATACGAAATGCCTAATACAAAACCTCCAGTAACAAATGTAAAAAGATTTGAAGAAAAGAAAGAAACAGTAGATAAGAAATCATATATAGATTACGCATTATTCGCACAAATAGACCAAGAATCCGTAGAAACTGATGACATAAAAAAATTGAATAAAAAAGGAGTAATAGGATACAAAATATTTATGATACCATCAGGCGGAGGAAAAGACGCAATCGCCCACCTAGGAAAAATATACACCGCAATGGAAAAAGTAAAAGAAACAAACAAACCAATACTATTCCACACAGAAAAAAACGAATTACTAGAAAAATTCACAGAAAAAGCTGAAAAAGAAGACAAATCAAAATTATCATACCACATGAAATCAAGACCACCAATAGTAGAAGAAACAGCAGCACTAGAACTAATCAGAATGAACGAAGAAATAAACGGAAAACTGCTATTCCCACACACATCATCAAAAGGAGTAGTAGAAGCAGCATGCAGATCAAGATCAAAAGGAAACCAAGTATACATAGAAACAGCACCACAATACCTACTACTAACAGAAAACGACCTAAAAGACAAAGGACCATTCTACAAATTCAATCCACCCGCAAGAAAACAAGAACATGTTAACTACCTCTGGAAAAGCATTAAAAACGGATTCATCCAAACATTAGGCAGCGACCACGCACCACACGCCCAAAAAGAAAAAGAAAAAGGACTCAAAGACGTAACAAAGGCACCAGGAGGAGCACCAGGAACAGAACACATAACATCACTCATGTACACACAAGTAAACAAAGGAAAACTAAAACTAAAAGAACTAGTAAAACTAATGTCAGAAAACCCAGCAAAAATCTACGGACTATACCCAAAAAAAGGATCCCTAATACCAGGCACAGACGCAGACATAACAGTAATAGACCCAGAAAAAGAAGAAAAAATAAAACCAGAAAAAATGCACAGCAACCAAAAATACACACCATTCAAAGAACATAAAATAAAAGGAAAACCAGAAATGACAATAATAAGAGGAAAAATAGTTATGAAAAACCAAGAAATACAACAAAAACCAGGATACGGAAGATACATAACCCCAGATTAAAGAAATCAGAAGCGATGATAAATTGAAAATACACGACGAAAAAATACCGGAAAAAGAATTCAGCAAATTCCTATCAAAAATGCCGCAAGTAAGCATCGAACTATTCGTAGAACACAAAAAAGAAGTATTACTAGCTAAAAGAAAAAACCCACCAGCCAAAGGAGAATGGTTCTGGCCAGGAGGAAGACTATACAAAGGAGAAAAATTCAAACAAGCAGTAAAAAGAATTTCCAAAAAAGAACTTAACTCAAAAGTCCAAATACAAAATCTCCTAGGAGTTTACAATCATTTCTGGAGCACAGGAAAACACAAAAATACCAGTACACACACAGTCAACATAGTCTACCATGTAAAACTAAAAAGCAGTAGAGAAGAAATAGAATTAGACGATCAACATTCAGAATACATCTTCACATCTAAAATAGAACCAGAATTTCATAAATACGTTAAAAAATATCTTAAAGACAGTAATCTAGATTTCTAGGATAAGAAATTAAGTTAAACTTATGTAACATTGTTCTTAATTTGATTAACTTTTTTTATTCAATTTTTTTGTGAATCGTGTATTTTAAATAAGGTTTGTTTTTATTGTTTCTTGATGTGGGTTTTCGGTGGTTTAATGGATTTGGATGATAAGGAGATTGGTGTTTTTTTGGTTGTTTTGTCTGCGGTGGGGTTTAGTACTTTACCTATTTTTGGGAAGTTGGGTTATAGTACTGGTCTTAATAATTCAACTCTTTTAGCGTTCCGTTTTATGTTTGCTACTGTTTTTATTTGGCCTTTTTTGTTTTTTAGGGGTAATGTTAGGGTTTTGCGTGGTAAGGAATTGTTTTTGGCTGTTGGTTTGGGGAGTGTTGGGTTTGCTTTGACTAGTGGTTTGTATTTTTGGGGTTTGGGTTATATTACTGCTGGTCTTGCTAGTATTATTCTTTATACTTATCCGGTTTTTGTGGTTTTGATTTCTGTTTTTAAGTTAGGTGAAAGTATTAATCGGTGGACTGTTGTTTCTTTGTTGCTTGCTTTGGTTGGTATTGTTCTTATTGCTAGGGTTGATCCGGCTGGTGCTGATCTTAGAGGTGTTGTTTTGTTGCTTGGTGCTTCTGTTTTTTATTCTATTTATATTACTGTTAGTCGTAGTACTCTTTTAACTGTTGATTCTAGGGTTCTTTCTGCTCATGTTATTCCGTTTTCTTTCTTAACTTTTTTAGGTTTTGGTTTGTTTTCTGGTCGTCTTTATGTGCCTGGTAATTTGAATTCTTGGTTTGTTCTTGTTGGTATTGGGGTGTTTTCGACGGCTATTCCGATTTTTTCGTTTTTTACTGGTTTATCTAAGATTGGTGCTAGTAGAGCTAGTATTGTTAGCACTATTGAACCTCCTATTACTGTATTGATGGGTGTTGTTATTTTAAATGAGGTTATTAATTTAACTACTGTATTTGGTGGGGCTTTGATCCTTTTGGGGGTTATTATAATTGAAACTAAGTATTGATTTGAGGTGTTAATATTAAGATTAAGAAGCTTTCTAATGAGGTTAAGGATGTTTGTATTGCTAGGAATATGGAGGGTAAGATTGAGTATTACACGGATGATGGTACTAGAATAGATTTAGGTATTTTGATGGATGATGGTGAGGATAAGGTTTTAGCGGTTGAATTTGAAGATTCTTATAAATGGATTAAGCAGAGAACTCTTTATAATGCTTTAAAGGCTAAGAGATCAGGTTTTGAAGATATTTTATTTGTTTATCCTTTCCAGAAGAAGTCTATAGAGAATAGTTGGGTAGTGGATTATATTGAAGAGGATTTGGATGTGAATATGAAGGTTGTGAAGCCTGATGAGTTGGTGGATTACGTGGAATACTACTTGGATAATTATTTAGATAAAAGAGATCTCTTTTAGTTCTTGTGATTAAGTATTCTTCTTCTTAGTTCTAAGATTTTATCGGTTGATTTTTTCTTTATGTCTGTTAATTTTTTTAGTTCTTCTTCAGTGATTCCGAATTTGCTTAAGTCTTTTTTTCTTTTTTCGGTAGGATCTTTTAATTGATTTGGGCATTTGTTTGATGATGATAAGAGTTTTTTATGTCTTGCGTTTTTTCTAAGGTTCCATCTTACTTTTTTTAGTTTTTTTCTGCTCCAATTAAGTTCTGGGTCGATGTACGGTATTCCTATATCGGTTAGTCCTAGCATTAATTCATTTTTTTCCTCTATTTCTCCGTAATCGTATTGTTTCTTGGTTGCTATTGTCATTTGTTTTCCCATTTTCTTTTGGCTGTATATGTTGAATCCTGAGAATATTAGTCCTGCTCTGCATGCATAGGAGGCGTTATATGTTAATAGTATTCCATCTTCTTTTAGTAGTTCTCTTAATTTGGATAGGAAGTGTGCTGAGTATAGTTCAGGGTTTTGTTTTGGTGGGAATGGGTCTAAGTAGATTGCATGGTATTTTTTGTTTTTTGGATGATTTTTTATGTACTTTCTAGCATCTTTTTCATGTTTATTTATTTCAGGTGTTTCTTGTTCCTCTATTATTGTGTTGTTTTCTATTTTGTTTATTTGTTTTTTGTATGATTTTTTGTCTACTGTGTTGATTTCTGGTTTTTTGTTGTTTTTTTCTGCTAGTTTTTTTGTTAGTAAGGCGTTGTACCCGATTCCTGTTCCTATGTCGAGTATTCTTATTTTTTCATGTTTTTTTCTTTGTATGTGTTTTAGCATTGGTTCTACGTATTTTTTCTTCGATTCTTTAATAGCTCCTTGTTCTGTATGCATTCTGTTCCCGTTTTTGATTAGTGTGTAGGATCCGTCTCCCGTTTTTTCAAGCTCAATTTTAGAGTCTTCTGTCATCTTATTACCTTATGCTATCTCCTCGTTAGTATCATCATCTTCTCTTAGATCTTCTATAATTTCTTCATCTTCTTCAATTTTATCTTCTAGCTCTTCTATATACTCTTCAGTTCCGAATTTCTCCTTCTTCACTTTTTTAGTTACAGGTTTTCCTTTCGCCTCTCTCTTCGGTGACGCTACAAAGAAGTATATTACTGACCCGATTATAATGCCCAATATAATGAATAGTATTACGGCTCCTGGAACTGTTCCATCTAATGCATTTGTTCTGCTGCAGAATTCTCCCCAACTTTTAGCAACTGTAGGAGCTGAATATATTTTAGCTATCCAAGAGACTGTGTAGATTAGTATGATCCATACGTATATTCTTTTTAGTCTTCTTTTAACTGCTTCTTGCCAGGTAATTTTGAATTGTGGATCTCTTAAATCATCAGCTAGAACATGTTCCCAGCCTTCTTTCTCTTCTATACGTCTATCAAAGTACCTAGCTAAGAATCTTTCCTCTAAAAGCCTAACCCTACCTCTCCACATATCGTAATGCCTGTAACGCCTAGCTTCAGTGAAAAGAAAAGCATATACCAATGCCAAACCAGGTAAAATAATCCAATGAGGCCTCTGAGGATTAGCAAAAACCCAAGTCAAAACACCAACAGTAATAACAATACTCCAGTTAGTAGTTCTATCCATACGAGCTCTCCACGTATTAATCCTCTGCAATTCACCTCTGTAAAGATGCATAAAAACATCCGTGTCATCAATCTTACTCCAATCCATACAAAAACCTCATACAACAAAAAATAAGAACAAAATTATTTAAACATAACCTTGAATAAAAATAAAGAAAATAGGACTCTTCAATAATATTTAGTCTTTAATAAGATCATACCAGTCTTCCAGCCCTTCACCTGTTTTAGCACTTGTTCTTAAAACCTTCAAATTAGGATTTATCTCCTTAGCATCCTCAACCATCT
>CAYNOZ010000031.1:0-16373 GCA_964398955.1 uncultured Thermococci archaeon
AATTAAAATTATCCTAAGCTATTTATGTTTAGTAAAAGAAATCTAAAATCAGTGATTATTTATGGATCTTTTTGGGACATCAGGCATTAGGGGAAAAGTGCCGGGTAAAATTAACCCTGAAATAGCTTTGAAGATTGGTATTTCAGTTGGTAAGTTTGCTGATGGTTCTGTGGTGGTGGGTAGGGATACCAGATCCTCAGGGGAGATGTTAATTAATTCTTTAAAATCTGGTATACTCTCCTCAGGAGAAGATGTTATTGATTTAGGAGTTGTTCCTACTCCTATTACTGGTTTCGCTGTTACTGAATTAGGAGCAGACTTGGGTATAACAGTAACAGCTTCACATAATCCTCCTAGTTATAATGGTTTTAAATTTTGGGATTCAGATGGAAGTGCTTTTACTCAAGATCAACAAAAGAAGATTGAGAGGTTTGTTAGAGAAGATCAAAGCCTTTCTAGCTGGAATGAGATCGGGGATGAGTCAAGTTTAAGTATTTTTAAAGATTATAAGGCATCTATTCTAGATAAAATCGATATTGAAGATGAGTACAAGGTAGTTGTCGATCCTGGCAATGGTTCAGGTTACTTTAGTTCTTTTATTCAAAGG
This sequence comes from uncultured Thermococci archaeon, assembly GCA_964398955.1. Classification (GTDB taxonomy): domain Archaea; phylum Methanobacteriota_B; class Thermococci; order Thermococcales; family CAYNOZ01; genus CAYNOZ01. The sequence continues at coordinate 608 of CAYNOZ010000031.1, forward strand.
GAGTTAGGTAACAAAGTAATTACTTTGAATTCGGATCCCAGTAAGGAGTTTTCTAGAAGTTTAGAACCTAGTGGTAAGAATTTAACTGATTTATCTGAGGCTGTGAGGAGAACTAATGCCGATGTTGGCATTGCTCACGATGGAGATGCGGATAGAATAGGGGTTGTTGATTCTGAAGGAAATTTTATGAACTATGATTTAATGCTTGCATTGATAGCTAAGTATAATTCTAGTAAAGAGTTTGTTACTACTGTTGATGCTTCTATGTTATTAGATAAATTTCTTGACGTTCCTGTTTATAGAACTAAGGTTGGTGATGTTTCTGTTGTTCGAAGTATTAAAGAAAGAGGTTCAGATTTTGGGGGAGAGCCTTCAGGTACTTGGATTTTTCCTGATTGGCAATTAACACCTGATGGGATTTTTGCAGGAGTAAAGGTTATTGAATTAATGGATAAAGTTGGTAAATTATCTGAGATTAGGAAAGAAGTTCCGAATTATTCTACGGTTAGAGAGAAGGTTAAGTGTTCTGATGATAAGAAAAGTTTAGTGCAAACTTATATTGAAAAAAATGTTTCAGATGTATTCGAATTCGAAAAATTAAGAACAATTGATGGGGTTAGAATTGAATCTAATGATTTCTGGGTGCTTTTCCGTCCTTCGGGAACAGAGCCTGTTATTAGAATTACTTTGGAGGCAGAAAATTCTGAAAAGATTGAAAATATTACTAAAAAATCTTTAAATCTTGTTAAAAAAGGTCTAAAAGAAGTTTAAGCTGAAATGTTTATTGTAACTCTAGCTATGTTGGTTGAATGTCTTATGACACTTCTTATTCCATCTAATATGGATGTATACAAAACTAAATTCTTTCCGTTTTGTTCATTGTACATAGTTTTCAATATTTCATCTGATCCTTTTCGATAATCGCCATACTCATCCAGCATTTTACTGGCTTTTTCTTTATCTCTTTTGAAAAATGCATCCGTACATTTTTTATAAACTTCAATTGAATGATCTGCATAATCTAAAAGATTTTGTGGAGGATCAGTTTCCAATTGAGGAACTAATTTGCTTATATCTACCGCATAATCAGCTATTCTTTCATAGTTCTTAGATATAAGTACGTAATTTACCGCATCAGTTTTATCATCCAATCCAATAGATTCAAATACATTATAACTTGTTAAAGCTTCATTTATTTCTCTTCTTATATAAAAATGTAATTTATCAACCTCATCATCTCTAGACGGTATATCTCTAGCTGAGACTTTATCTGATAAAGAACCTATACTATCAACATATATAGATTGAGTAATAACAGATAAACGCCTTAATATGTTGTTTAAATCAAGAGAACCTGATTCAACCAAGGTTTGAAAAACCATTTTCTTAGAAGTTTCTTCAAAAAGCTCAACACCTATTAGATTTTGTACAGTTTCTTTCAGATCCTTACGAAATTCTGGAGTGAATCTTTCATCCGTAAATACTTCAATTTTGTCAAATCCCTCTAAATACTTTGTTATAAACATTCTAATAATAAGTTCCAGATCTTTATTCATACCTATCCTAGTTTTCTTATCTATCTCTGCTTCCTTAGGAGATATCAATATAGATCCATCTTCTTTAACTGAAATAGATACTTGATCTCCTTTATCCAGAGAATTTTCTTCTATCCAGTTTTTTGGTAAGGAAACAGTATAAGTTCCTCCACCAGTTACTTGCAGTTTTCTGAATCCCATCATATACCCTCCATTAGAAAAGGTACTTTCCACTTTTCACTTAGATCCTTGATCTTAAAAGAGATTTTAACATTAAAAAGATAAATTGTAAAAGTAAAATCTACAAAATCGAATAATACTTCTTGTGACCATTAAAAATTAACCATTATTCGCCTTTAATTTCAATGCTTCTATCTAAAGCTAACTCCGCTGCTTTAACGACTGTTCCACCGGATCCTACCGCTAATCTAACATCTTCTTCAGGTACAGTAACAACAAGCTTTTCATCTTCCTCTTCAATATTCAAAACATCGGTTTTTAGCATTCTTTCAAGTCTTTCTTTAACTTCTTCCTCTACCAATGCAAACCCTCCAGTCATGATTTCATCGTGCCCTTAAATATTTTTTTATCCCTCTTGAATGACCCATTCCGACCACTGCAACAATCGACGGTTTTTTTAAATGATTTATGTTATTAAGTATATCCAAAATTTGATTACCCATGTATTTATTTCTCTCATGAACTAGTTTCTCAAATAAATAAGGATAATTCTGCTTAAAAAGGTTCATAAGGTTATTTAAATCTAAACTTTCTGAATCAATTTGAGCAATATTCCCATTAGATAATAAAATCATAATACCTTCTCTTAAAATCATTAACTTTTCTCTTAAAGGTGCCTTGGACATATAATTAATTGTTTTTTGAAAATTCTGATCTATTAAAGCAACTTCAGCGTTTATCTCATTTGCAGCCTTTATAGCAGAGATCATATCTCCACCAGGTGCCATTCCAAACTGATTACCTAGCTTCTCTTGTGCTTTTGATAACAGAAATGTCCAAGGATTAGAAAACTTATTAACATCTTTATTACTTTCTTCATCTCCAGAATTCTCACGCCTCATCAACTTAAAATATCTTGTTCTATCCAATTCAACAGCCACTACTAGAGGTTTTTCTTCTAAAATAACTTTACGTGCCTTTTTTGCACTTTCTCTAAAAACATGGCCAGTTCCAACAATTCTCACTAAATCATCTATCATCTGATCCCTCATTCCAATTTTATCTGAACACTATCTAGATCCTTTGGTACTAAAATTTCTATTCCTTCATACTCTATCTTATTGTCTTCAATTTCTGTTCCAATTCTCTCACTAATACCGTCTAAAAAGTCATGATGTTTATATCTTGGACTTCTATGTACTAATGCTAGCTTTTTTACATTTGCTCTTTCTGCTATATCTATAACTTCTTCTAAGACAGTATGATAAGAATCTTTTCTTTCATCCTCATCTAGGAAGGTGCATTCATGTATTAATAAATCAGAATTTTTAGAATTATCTACTGTTTTTGACAATGGTTTAGTATCTCCAGAATAAGTTATTTTTCTACCTTTCCTAGAGTTCTTGATAACATCTTCAGGATCGATTTTGCTACCTTCTACATAAACTGATTCGCCATTTTCTAATTTTTTGAATTTCGGTCCAGGCTCTAATCCAAGTTCTTCTGCCTTACCTAAATCAAATCTTCCTCTTCTTTCATCTTCCTGGAATACATAACCTAGGGAAGGTATAAGATGATCAGTTTTAAATGAACTTATTGAATATCCTTCCATATCAAGAGTTTCCTCGTTTAATTCATGAACTTTAACTGAGAATTCTAAACCTAAGAACCCTGAAGTTAACAAATTCTTTATGAATTTCTTAGTCATTCTTGGTCCATATATATGAAGTGGTTTTTCTCGATCAAGTAAAGACATTGTCTGAATCAAAGGGAGAACTCCAATATAATGATCTCCATGAAAATGAGTTATAAATATCTTTTCAATGTCCATAGGGCTTACATTAGTGTGTTGCATCTGTCTCTGCGTTCCTTCACCACAGTCAAATAATATTACTTCCCCATTATACTTTAAAGCAAGAGATGAAACATTTCTTTCCTTTGTTGGCATTATTCCGCCGGTCCCTATAAAAAATACTTCTAGCATTTTCTAACCCTTTGAATTTAATCTTTAAACTATAAGTTTTTTTTATATTATAGATTTTCATAAATACCGAAAGATATTTTAAGGGCAGTTATTATATGAAAAATATAGGTATTTAGGAGGTTCAAAAATGGCAGGAGAAGACAATACTGTATACATTGGAAACAAGCAGGTTATGAATTATGTAACAGCTGTGATGACACAATTTAATGAAGGCGATCTGAATGAAGTAGAACTTATGGCAAGAGGAAGAGCAATAAGCAGAGCAGTAGATGTTGCAGAAATAACAAGAAACAGATTTCTACCTAATGTAGATATAGATTCCATAGATATTGGAACAGAAGAAATTGAAACTGAAGAAGAAGGAGATATGACCAACGTTTCCACGATAAGCATTAAATTAGTAAGGTAATTATTGGTTTTATTTAATTCTAATATCTCATTTTCCTTTCTATTAATCGTAGTAATAATCAATCAGATCGAGTTGATTCTATGACAACACTAAAAGTTCAAATAGACTTAGATGTAAAAGAAAAAGCTACCATGAGTTCTATGAAGAATTTAAATGATATAGAATATGTAAAAGAGAAAGTAATTCCACAATACGAAGAATTAACCTCCTGGTTCGCTCAAAAATATGTCAAAGAACTAACAAAAGGCAAAGTAACAGAGTCAAAAGACGTTAAATACGACTTCATAATTAAAACAGAAAAAGAGTTCACAAAAGAAGAAATAGAAGAGATTGAAAAAGAATCAGGAATAAAAACAAAAGAAAGAATAAAAGAAGAACTTAATGGAGTAAATGACGTAATTATAAACATTGAGGCGGAGGAATGACAATGAAAACTTCAGATGATCTTCAAAAATATTTAAACCAAAAAGATTTAGATGCTAAATTATTGAACTTAGATTCTCCAGTTAGAACCGTTGAAGAAGCAGCAACCTCCATCAACACTGGAAAAGACAAAATAATCAAAAGCCTAGTATTTATAACAGATGAAAAACCTGTACTTAGTATTATCAATGGAGAAAATGAAGTATCCTCAAACAAAATCAAAGAAGAATTCAACACAGAAACCTGCAATCTCGCTTCTCCAAAAAAAGTAAAAAAAATCACAGGATATGCAGTAGGATCAGTGCCTCCAATAAGCCTAGAAATCCCAAAAATAGTAGACAACGAGGTTGTACAAAAAAATTATGTATACGGAGGAGGAGGATCCGAACATCATTTACTAAAAATAGCTCCCGGAGACATATTGCTAGAAACTAAATCTCTAATTTCAGATATAAAGAACAAAAAATAATAATTAAAGAAAAGCATTTTCTAAAGCTTCTTCACAATCACAATCATTAGATCCCTCTAAATCCGGCATTGAATCATATAATATTTCCTTAGATTTTTCTAAATTCTTTTTAGCAACATTCTCAACCTCTGTAGCAGTTACGGAATCTTCTGCCCAAATATCATAATCAGTAACTGAAGCCAAATTCACATAACACATCCCCTTCTCCCTAGCTAAAGTAACTTCAGGAGCAAGAGTCATACTAACTATATCAGCATTATAAACATCTTTCCAAATTTTCGATTCTGCCTTAGTGGAAAATCGAGGACCTTCAATAATTACAATAGTGCCTCCATTTCTAGCATCAGAATTTCCTTCAATAATTGATCTCAGTTCAGGGCAGAACGGTTCATCCCCTATCTGTATGTGAGCAACTTGAGGACCATCATAAAAGGTATAATTTCTATTTTTGGTTTCATCAATAAATTGATTTGGTAAAACAAAATCACCTGGAGCAATATTTTCGCTAAGACTTCCAACAGCAGAAAGAGCCAATAACTTATCTACTCCAACTTCATTCAATGCATATATATTAGCCCTATAATTCACCTCATGAGGAGGTATTGAATGATCCTCTCCATGTCTCGGTAAAAAAACCACTTCAACACCATTAATCTCCCCAAATGTTAACATATCAGAAGGAAGACCATATGGGGTGTCTATTTTTTTCTTTTCAGCATTTTCAAATATTTCAGGATCATAAACACCAGATCCGCCAATAATTCCTATCTTAGGCATACTTTACCACATAATGCATCTATATTTAGAATTTATAACTTTTGGTAACTAAAAAGATTTAGAAATGGTGCGGTGACCGGGATTTGAACCCGGGTCATTGGCTTGGAAGGCCAAGGTCATAGGCCAAACTGGACCATCACCGCAGTTTAATTTCAATTACCATTATCTCCCTTAAATAAAAACTTTTTGGATTAACACATATTTCACCTTGTTATCTGAGAAAATCACTTTTTCAGATTTGTTTTGGTTCGAGTTAGGAATCCTTGATTTTATGCAATTGTTATTTTAATCAGTTTTTTAAATCTTTTGCTTCAAAAAATACTGTTTTATGATTTCAAATTCCCATTGGGGCTATTAACGCCGCTACTATTCCTGTAAGGAATATTCCATCAAAGGTTCCTGCTCCTCCTATTGATACTACTTCACTTCTGAAGTTATCAATTCTTGACAAATTCAAAATATCTGCTCCGATAAGAACTCCTAGTACTCCTGATGAATAGGCTAGTTGAGGGGCGTTTTCTGGGTTCAAAATTAGTGCCATTAAAGCTGCTAATATTGGTGGAATGAAAGTTGGGAGTGTTATACCAACTCCTTTGACCGGTTTGGCTAATTTATAGCTTAAGAAGGCCATTATTAATGTTCCTAATATGATCATAGGGAATATCTCCGGAAACTTTGCCATTATATATATGGATGCTATTATTGGTATGATTGCTCCGCCGAGATTCATTGATATAGTTGTTTTTCTCACTTGATTCTTGATTCTTGATTCTGGAAATCTAAATCCCATAAACGAGTATTCTCTATTATTATTTATTGTAACTTCGTTTTCCTTTTCGTATAGGGGAATATTTATGGTGCTTCCTATAATTGACGCTATAAAGAGTAAAAGGGCTTGAATAGCGGAAAAGCCTATTCTTTGGAATCCACTTGTAATAGCTCCAACGAATAGTGTAGCTATTAAAAATAATATTCCTATTATTAGAATCAAGAGAAAGAATGGTAATGCTAATGGAAGATACAAAAATTTTTTCGGACCCATAAGATCACATAAAATTATTAAAGACCTGATCCCTGAGACTCTTTTGGTTTAGCTGGGATCTCATCAGGTACTACTACCACAAGTTCCTCAACTGAGCTTACAGCCCTAAAAGGGATTAATACAAACCCTTTTTTATCGGTTAGCATGTCAGAAGTATCTAAATCTTTTCTAGGCTCCATTACTATGGATAATATCTCTCCAGTATCTTCTTTTACAGATAAATCGTATAAATAACCTAATTTTCTTCCTGTTTCGGAAACTATTTCCTTGTCTCTCAAATTAGAAGCTAGTATTTTTGGCATAGGTCCACCTTCTAATTAAAAGAAATAAAGGTATTAAAGTATTATCTAAATTCGGCTCCTTGTTCCTCAAAATCTTGTGTTCCACTCTTTTTCTTGAATTTTTCTGCAAATTCCTTATATCTCCTGTTTACCTCTTCATCTACTGATGGAGAAACTTCTTTCATGGCTTTTTCGAAATGATCCATTCTTACCTCATCTAAGTCAGAATTCTCCCTTATTGAGTTCATGGCAGCTTCTCTAACCAAGTATTCAAGATCGGCTCCAACGAATCCTTGAGTCTCCTCAGCTATTTCATTTAGGTCAACATTTTCACTTATTGGAACATCTCTGGTATGTATTTTCAGTATACTCCTCCTTGCTTCTTCATCTGGAGCAGGTACTAACATTGCTCTGTCGAATCTTCCAGGTCTAACTAAGGCTGGGTCTACGATATCTGGTCTGTTTGTTCCGCCTATAACTACAACATTTTCCATTTCTTCTATTCCATCCATCTCAGTTAGCAGTTGATTCACTATCCTATCTGTAACATTAGAGTCCCCTCCAGATCTTCCTCTAGAAGGAGCTATAGAGTCTAATTCATCTAGGAATATAATTGTAGGTGCTGCTTGTCTTGCTTTCCTGAATACCTCTCTTATCGCTTTTTCACTTTCTCCAACCCATTTAGATAGAACTTCTGGTCCTTTTATGGATATAAAGTTAGCATCTGATTCATTAGCAACTGCCTTAGCCATCAACGTCTTTCCAGTACCAGGAGGACCGTATAATAATATTCCCTTCGGTGGTTCAATACCAAAGTCTTGGAATCTTTCGGGCATTTCTAGTGGCCACTGAATTGCTTCCTTTAGTCTTTGTTTTACATCGCTTAGCCCACCAACCTCATCCCATGTTACTTTAGGAATTTCTAAAGCCACTTCACGAAGTGCTGAAGGTTCTATTGATCTGTAAGCTTTCATAAAGTCGTCTTTAGTTACAACAAGATCCTTTAATACGTTTGATGGTATTTCCTCTTCAGATAGATCTAATTCTGGGATTATCCTTCTAAGAGCATTCATGGCAGCTTCTTTTGCTAAAGTGTTAATATCTGCTCCTACGAAACCATAGGTTGTATCTGCTAGTTCATTTAAATCTACATCTTCAGCTCTGGGCATTCCCCTCGTATGTATTTGCAATATCTCTTTTCTCGATTCTCGATCTGGAATTCCAATTTCAATTTCCCTATCGAATCTTCCTCCTCTTCTAAGTGCCGGATCTAATGAGTTTACTCTGTTAGTGGCTGCTATTACCATTACCTTTCCCCTTGTCTCTAATCCATCCATAAGACTTAATAATTGACTTACAACTCGTTTTTCTACTTCTCCAGTTGCTTCATCTCTTTTCGGAGCGATTGCATCTATTTCATCTATAAATATTATCGCAGGTGCATTTTCTTCTGCTTCCTCGAATATATTCCTAAGCTTCTCTTCACTTTGACCATAGTATTTGCTCATAATTTCTGGTCCATTTAAGGTTTTAAAGTAAGCATCTGATTCATTAGCAACTGCCTTAGCCATCAACGTCTTTCCAGTACCAGGAGGTCCATGTAATAATACTCCTTTCGGAGGTTCAATACCAATTCTATCAAAAAGTTCCGGATGCTTTAATGGTAATTCCACCATTTCCCTTATCTTAGATATTTCTTCATCTAAACCCCCAATATCCTCATAAGAAACCTCCGGAATTTTTTCTTTTTCAACTGACTCAACAGATTTTCTAGATACCTCAATTTCTGTTGATTTGGATATCCTAACTATACCACTAGGACTAGTTGAGGTTACAACGAATTTTAATTCTCCTAAAGCGAACGGAACTGAAACATTCATTTGATCAAATATGTCCTTAAACATTTCCTCAAACGGACTTCTAGCTTGATCAGACCTACCAGTTGTTCCACTAGATCCTTGTCCACTCCCGCTTAAAGTGAAAAAATCTCCTCTAGATAAAGCTCTACCTATTAAATTCCTTTTAACTAAATCAGGTGAAATCCTAATATTGACATTTCTTTCAGCTGGAGCAATCCTAATCTTCTTAGCTTCCTTTGCTTCAGTTTTCCTCATTTTAACATTTTCTCCAATGGAAGCTCCACTATTCTTTCTTATATATTGATCCATCCTCACTATTTCTAAACCCTGATCATTTGGATGAGGATTAGCTACAACAGCCCCAGTTTTCTTATTACCCTGTATCTCTACTACATCCATCTCACTAACTCCAATCTTATTTTGAGCTTCACGATCCATTCTCACAATTCCTTTGCCTACATCTCCTTGTAAGGCTTCGGCTACCTTAAGTGAGATACCTTCATCTTTATCATTATCATCTTCATTAAACATCTCATTCCCTCCTTGCACTCTCAGATAAGATCTTATTATTTTTAACTTTTTGTGAAGATCTGGGAAAAACGTAATGAACCAACCTTTAGGTCGAAAATACACAAAATCGTTCAAAACTAACCCTAAAAACCATCATAAATATTCATTTAAAATATAAAGGCTAAAAACCATAATATACAGAATTATAAATCCAGGAGAAGTAACCCCTAAATTACATATTTATTCGTTAGAGAGAGACTTCTCAACCTCTAAGATAAAAAAAGAAGTCACTTCATCGCAGTCAGAGAAATTTCCACTTTAACATTTTTAGGTAGATTAGATACTTCTATACAGGCTCTTGCTGGTGGATCTTCATCAAAATACTTTCCATAAACTTCATTCATTTTACTGAATTCTCCCATATCATCTATAAAAACTTCAGCCTTCATAACATCCTTTAAAGAGTATCCCGATTCCTCTAAAATAAATTTTAAGTTTTTTAACACCACTTCAGTCTGATCTTCTATACCACCAGTTATTAATTTTCCACTTTCCGGATCTATAGGTATTTGACCAGATACAAATAAAGTATCATTCATTTCAGTGGCTTGAGAATAAGGTCCAATAGCTTCTGGAGCTTTATCAGTATTAATGATCTTTTTGCTCATTATTTCACCTATTTAAGTTTATCTAACTTCTTTTATATAATACCCTCGATCTTTTAGGGCGGAAATTACTTCATTTATGTGTTCTTGATCTCTAGTTTCCAAAACGACTTCCACTTCAGCTTGGCTTAGTGAAACTTCTGGTTTTAATCTGTCATGATTAACAGAAACTACATTTGCATTTTTATCACTAATAACACTTAGTAGTCTTTCAAGAGATCCAGGAGTATCTCTTAGCCTGGTACATATCACTTTTCTTCTTCCTGCTTTAACTAAACCTCTATCAATGATTTTAGAGATCATATTAAGATCTATGTTCCCTCCGCTAAGTACTACGGCAGTTTTTTTACCATGTAATGGAACTTTATCATTTAGTAACGCTGCTAAACCTACGGCCCCGGCTCCTTCAACTGTTAATTTCGCTCTTTCTAAAAGTAATAAAATTGCATATGCAATTTCTTCATCATCAACAGTTACTATATGGTCTACATAATCAGAAACAATTGAATAGGTCAAATTACCTGGTGTCTTAACAGCTATCCCATCAGCCATTGTATCAATCTTTTTCAAAGTAGACAAACTTCCTTGTTCTAAAGATTTGGTCATTGAAGCTGCTCCTGAAGCTTCCACACCAATAACCTCTGTTTCAGGAGAATTTTCCTTTATAGCAGTTGCAATTCCAGAAATTAGCCCTCCACCACCAATTGGTACAACAACAGCTTCAAGATCAGATAAATCATCTAAAATCTCAAGGCCTATAGTCCCTTGTCCTGCTATGATTTTAGGATCGTTAAATGCAGGTATAATAGTTGCCCCTGTTTCTTCTGAAATTTCTTCTTCTTTCTTATGAGCTTCATCATAAGTCTCACCACTTAAAACAACCTTTGCACCATACTCCCGTGTAGCTTTCACCTTTGAAATTGGAGCTCCTTCAGGCATAACAATAGTAGAGTCAATACCGGCTTTAGCTGCACCTAGAGCCACTCCTTGAGCATGATTACCAGCAGATGCAGCAACAACACCATTGGTTTTCTCATCTTCACTCAAACTAATTATTTTATTATAAGCCCCTCTAATTTTGAAAGAACCGGTTCTCTGTAAATTCTCTAATTTTAAATAAACCTCGTTTCCACTCATTTGACTAAAAGTGCGTGAATGATCTAGCTCAGTTTTCTTAGCCACCCCATTTAAACTTTCTCTAGCTTTTTCAATCGCCTTTAAATTAACAGAACCCATATTAAAACCTCTTCAGAAATAAAATTATTCGTTCAAAAACTTTCCAAAAACAAAAAGACTCGTTTTGAAATAAATAAACGATTCATAAAACATTTACGGTGCTAGAAAATTCAAAATTTTCATAAAAATAAACCTCCAACAAAACCTTCTAAAACTTCAGGCAATAGTTACCTTAAATTGTGAAAATCAATTCAATCCTATAAAACAAGAAGAAGGACAATTAAGAACTTCTACCAAATTTTAGTTTTTTATTGATCCTCCAGTAAAAGATAATCTTAACAACTTTCTTCTCAAAAAAAAGCAGTATTAGAAATTATAGAATCTGAAGATCCGATCAATAAGGCATTAAATGGACATATTGATGAAGAAATTAAAATTAAGGATTTTGTAATAATAAATATAAAGTAACGGCAATGAATATTAGAACGAAATAATAAGTATATTCCGTAAAAAAAAAAAAACGAAAATAATAAAAATTTAATATTCTATAAATCATAAGATTACTCGATTAGTCTAAAGGCTGTAAAAATTAAAGTTGTGAGATTCTTTGTGCAATTTCCTTTAAAACTTTTTCTCTTTCACCTTGGAAGAATTTTACTGATCCAGCGTATTCATGTCCTCCACCATCAATTCCGGTCTCAGGCATTTTATCTCTTATTTCTGATATCATAACGTTTAAATCAAATCCTAATTTTGACATTTCTTCCGATGCTCTTACTACACAAAAATCAGGTCCATATGAAAGAGTAACTGTAGGTCCTTCCTCAACTTCATCATGGATCATCCCACATATTTTACCTGGAGCTGGATATTCAAATTTCGGAGCATAACTTTCAACATTAAGAGTATTGAACTTTACGCCATTTGATAGCTTTTTCTCTTTAACATGAGGAATTACTGCACGCTTAGTTTTTTCCTGTTTTTCCTTTAGTTCTTCCCAGGAAATGTTAACTAATTTTCTATGCCTATTTAAAGATCCTAACATTAATATATCTTCAATAACTCCTTTACCATCGTTAAATTTCCAATGATATGATTCATAATCTATAACTTCTGCTATCTTCTTTAATTCACTTTCTTCTAAGCCTTTTTCTTCAGCATATTCAATGTAACCTTCATACTTACTATGATCTCCTTTTCCGGCTATAGCGGGCATATGTTTGATTTTAGATTTTATTTCAGGATTTATTAGTGTAGCTATTTCAGTTGAAAGCATTCCAGCTGTTAAATTACTGTCCCCACCTTTAAGATATGGATTTACATGTGCTTTTAAGTACGGATCCACTGGTGCTTTGCCTTCTTTAACATTTGGATCATGATGATCCACTACTACTACATCTAAACCGTAAACTTTTACTAATCTTTTTAGAGCTGGTATGTCCTCTTCAGTTGATCCATTATCCACTATTACTATTAAAGGCATTTTTTCCTCAAATTTTAGTTTATCTTCTCTTGCAAAAATTAAATCCTTTAATACGTCTGTTAATTCATAGTATGGGGCTTTGCTAGGTCTTCTTTTCAAGAAATTCCATCTTGCATCTGGGTCAGGAGAAGTTTCTTCTAAAATTGGTAAGATAGCTTTTTCTATTGCGAGACCGGATACATAACCGTCCGCATCTGCATGATGTCTTATCAGTATTGGTTTTCCGGCGTATATTGCCTTTTTTATTTCTTTTGCTACATTTTTCATGTTTTCTTCTAACTTTTCTAGAATTGGATGGTCTGAAATAAAGTTTGTTTCTTCTATTGTGGTTCTTTTTTCAAGTTCCTTTTCCATTTTTTCTCTAAATTTAGAGGACTTATTTCCTCTTAATTTTTCGATGCTAGCAGCTTCTACTTGTGGGTTGCCTTGATGGAGTGATATTTCTCCTTTTACTTCTATTACATCTCCTGCTGAAATGTGAGGATGTGCTCTATTCCCAGGCGACTCCATTGAAGCTGCCCAAGTCCAACCTGTTCCATCTGTAATCGTGAATATTGTTGGTCCACCTGTAGTCCTTACTCCTACTACTTCTCCCTGAACTTTGTACAATTTTCCAACATCATCTGAAGTAATTTTTTCTATTGAGGATAATTTTAAGGTTTTAGACTTTTTTACTTTATTATAGTTATTTAATTCTTCTTCAGTCATATCCACTTCATTTTTTTGTTCATTTATTTTAATTATTTTTGCCACAAAGCTTTCTCCAATGGTTTTTGATCCTTTCAAATCCTTTGACCTTATTAATGCTTGTACATTATTATTTATATCCACGAATATTCCAAAATCCACTTTTCTAGATACTGTAACACTGTATAATTCGCCTTTGTTTAAATCACTTATATTGATCGTTCCATCAGCGTTAAAAACTTCTATTTCCTCATTTTCCGACATTTTATCACGAAATTTTCTATAAAAAGCATTTTTAAAACAAGTTAAGGTAAAAATTCTTTGCAAATCCAAATATAATTAAATTAATGAATAATTTAAATAAAAATTTTTAGACAAATTATTAGATTCATAAGCTAAATATAGTTCTCTAGAGAATCGAAGAATCTTTAATAAAAATCTAAATTAGATTATGCTTTCTTAGTAATAATAAATCCTCTTTATCAATTTTTCCTCCGGATTTATATTTTCTATAAACTTTTCTAGCTTTTGCTTTTTCTGGATTTTCATTTTGAATCTCTTCAGCCATTTGATGAGCATTTAATTCCTGTTTCTTGTTCTTGAATTCTTCTATCTTATCGTTAATTTCTTTAATCTCTTTTTTAGAAGATTTAATCTTTTTCACATGATCTATATGCTTTTGATGCATCTCATCAGCTTTTTCTGATTTTTCATCTCTTTTATTAAAGTTCTCTAACATCTGTTTATGATAATTATCGCTTTCCTTAGCCATTGACTGTATCTTGTTATGTAATTCATCTCTTTGTTCTTTAAAATCTTCTATTTTGTCATATTTTTCGATCATCTGTTTATGATACTCTTTTGCCCTGTTTATTAAATCTAGTTCCTGTGATAGTTCCTCAATTTTATCAGTCATTTTTTCTTCTTCTTTGGATCCCATTGGATCAGTTTGAAGCTTCCATTCTAATTCATCAATTTTGGATTCAACTTCAACTTTCGATAGCCCCATTGATTTCTTTTCGTTCACTGAATTTCTTTTTTCTTTTATTTCGTTTGCTTCATCGTGTAGATCACTGATCTTCTGGTTTAATTCTTGCCGTTTTTCTTTAAGATCTTTTATTTCCTCGTTTTTCTTATCTCTTTTTTTCTTGAATTCTTTCGCTCTTTCAGCAAATTCCTTCGTTTCTTCGTTTAGCTCATCTCTTTTCTCTTTAAACTCATCTGCTTTTTTTTGAAGAGATTCAATTTCATTGTATAGTTCTTTTTTCTTTTCTTTTAATTTTTTTAATTCGTTCTTGACTTCTCTTAAATCATTTTTCGTTTGAGATTTTTTTTCCTTTGGTTTCACTGTTATCTTCCTCCAAAGTCTTCTTATTAACTTTATCTCCTATTAATGCGCTATTTCCTCTTGGATCTGAAACTTTTATTTTTATAGAAATACTTCCTTCTTTAGCCTTTTCTAATTTTTCCAAGATTTCTCTTGCAGATTTTTCATCAGACTCGTTATCCCAATCTCTATCTAGAATCTTCTCAAAACGGTTTAATAACCCTTCAATATTTGTAAAAAATCCTTTTGCCTTTGCTCCTGGTTCTAACTTTAACCCTAGATCATTAATCTCAACAATCCCAGTACTGGATCTTACAATCTTTGTCTTAAGATCTTCTTTTCCTTCAATGGTAGTTTTATATTCTACAGGAGAGCTTTCTTCAAGAATTTTTATATTATTATCACTATATCCGCATTTACTACAATTAGTAGAAATAATTACAATTTCCCCGAAATGAGGGATTTCATGAGTTTCTTTATTCTTTTTTAAAGTATCTTTTCCGCAAATTGGACATTGAACCATGTTCAACCCTGTACTCTTTGAATCTCGTATTCTGGCGGAGTTACAATAAGTCTATTATCTGATTCCCCTAAGAGAGCTACTGCACCACCCATACTGCTTGTTAAACCTTTTATTTGATCAACGAACTCCCTTAACTCTTTCTCCTTTCTTTTCAAGTACTTAATATTTATTATCACTATGTTGCTATTAGAAATCTCTCTTGAAACTGTTTCCACCTTTGGAACTTGTTGAGATCCATACGTTTTTATATAATTTTTCTTAGGTTTCATTAACTGTTTTTCCAGTTCTTCATCCTCGTATTCGATAGTCTCAACCTCATCTAGAGGACTCCTACTTTTTTCATTTTCTTCTCCTTTTAAGGAATCTAGTATCCCCATGTTATTTCCTCACGATTAAACTAATTTTCTTAAACCCTACTAATTAAAACTAGGGTCTT
>CAYNOZ010000032.1:0-6783 GCA_964398955.1 uncultured Thermococci archaeon
ATTGCTCCTACGGCGACTCTATCTCCTGGTTCGAAATCTTCTACTTCTTCTCCTACTTCATCTACTATTCCGACTGCTTCATGTCCAAGGGTTAGATCTTCTTTTTCTCCAATTGCTCCTGATACGGTGTGACAGTCTGAAGTACAAATTAGAGCTTTAGTGGGTTTGATTATAGCGTCATTTGGTCCTGCTTCGGGTTTGTCTTTTTCGATTAGGTCGACCTCTCCTATTTCTTTCATTACAAAGGCTTTCATATTATTACCTAATTGTTGATAGTGTTAAATAAGTTAATATTTACCTATGAAAAACAATCGTTCGAAAAAATATTTTTGATATAACAGTTTGTAATATTTGATGGGGAAATTATTCGATTTAAAGGTTAAAAATGTAACAGAGAATTTTATTTCATAAACCAATTTTTTATAGAAATATCTTTAGTTAATTATTCTATCTTCCAATAAAATTTATTTTGTTTGTAATTTAAACATATTTGATGAATTTGACGCTTTTTTATAACTAATTTAACTTAGTATCCTATTTTAGGGTATAGCTTCCGCCTTTTATTTCTATTTTCTTTCCTTGTGTAAGGGCCTTTGCTACTTTTTTCCTTGCAGATTTTAGATCCTTCCAAAGAGTTCTTCTAGATACTCCCATCTCAGAAGCTGCAGTTTCTTGTTTAAGACCTTCTAGATCCACTAATCTAATTGCTTCTAGTTCTTCTAGCTTTAAAATTACTTTTTCTGTTTCTTCTACATTTTCAGGATTAAAGTTCCTTTTTTCTGGTATTTCTCTAATTGTTCTTTTCCGTTTCTTCCTACCTCTTCTTCTCTGTCTTGGCATTCTATCACTTGTTCGATGTAAAATTTTAAAGAATAAAAGATTTATCGATTTTGTTGAAATTCTATTAAATAAATGCATATTCTTTTTATTTTTATGTTTGTTTTTTTACGTATTCATTTAGTTCTTCTCTTGGGATGTCAACGTCAAAATTGAATTTTTTGAGTATTCTTCTGGTTAAAATTGATTTGAGCACTATTTTTACATTTTCATTCTCGCTTATATTATTTAGTTTTTCTGCTGTTTCTTTGGAGATGAGGTTTTCAAGTATGTCAGGCATTTCACGAATTTTTGGGTCGTGGTCTCCTTCTAAGACATGGTCTTCTACTTCATCGAGTTTTTCTAGTTTGAATTCTTTTTTTAGATATTCTTCTACTTTTCTTTCTGCTGTTTCCCCTATTGATGCTAGTATTAATGCAATGTCGATGTTCTTAGTTTTTTCATTTATTTGCTCTTTTTTCACTGTTATCCAGTCTTCATGTTTTGCTGTAAAACTTATATGATCATATTCTTCTATATCTGTATTTAGGTTAAATTCTATGTTTTTGTTTTCCAAGTATTTTTTTAATATGCTTGAGGGTATTGAAGGGTTGAAGCCTAGTGTTTTTAGTACTCTTCTTGTTAAAACGGATTTTATGATAGTTCTTGCGTCATCGTTTTTTGTTATAGGACTTATTTTTCTTCCTGTTCCTGGTCCTCTCAGTTTTTTTAGGATTTGAGGTGTGTTTTCTGTTTTCGGTTCCTTATTATCGTATACGTATTTTTCTATTTCGTCCAGTTTTTCCATGTTGAATTGGCCGTTTAAGTATTCTTCCACTCTTTTCTGTACATCTTCGCCGATTGCTGCAAGTGTGTACGCTATTAAGGCGTTGTTTGTATTTTCTTCTATTGTTAGCTTTTTTCCTTTTTTCCATTCTTCGTGTCTTGCAGTAAAGTTGACATGATCTTCTATTTTTGGTCCAGTCATTATCTCACCACTTATTGATATTTTCGATGTTTTAAGGGTGTTTCGAATTTGCTTTTTTTTATAATTATCTTTTAATTTATATTTTATTTATTTTTTTTATCGTTAATTATCGTTTTTTGTTATTATTTTTATTTATTTAGTTTTTCTCGTTGATATTTTCTCTATTTTCTTGTTTTCTGTATTTTTAGTTTTTTTCGGTTTTTGTTTTTCTTCTCAATACGAGTTATTCCACATTTGTCGATAGGGTTTTCGTTTATCATCTCAGTAATCCTTTTATTACTTCCAACATACGGTTTTTTAGGGATAAAATGGATGCTGATGAAAACGTAAAAGCATTGTTCGAACCAGATTCTGTTGCGGTAGTAGGTGCTTCATCAAAAGAAGGAAAGATCGGATATGAAATTATTAGTAATGTAATAAATTATGGATTCGATGGCGAAGTTTATCCAGTGAATCCTAGTGAAGATGAAATAATGGGGAAAAAATGTTATGACAGTGTATTAGATATTCCTGGCGATGTAGACATGGCAGTAATAGTTGTTCCATCCAAATTTGTATTAGATACGGTGGAAGAATGCGGTAAAAAAGGAGTAAAAGCAGCCCCAATAATAACTTCTGGATTCGGAGAAGTAGGTAAAAAAGATTTAGAAAATGAAATAGTGGAAACAGCGAATGAATATGGAATGAGAATATTAGGACCGAATGTCTTCGGAGTTGCATATCCGCCTAATCAATTAAATTCAACTTTCGGACCTGAAGAGATTAGAGACGGGGGAATCGCATTAGTCTCTCAAAGTGGAGCTCTTGGAATTGCATTAATGGGTTGGACTATTTTACATAAGATGGGAATGTCGGCAATTGTTTCTATCGGTAATAAATCTGACTTAGATGATCAAGACTTCTTAAAGTATTTCAAAGATGATGAAAACACCGATGTTGTTATCTTATACATAGAGGGAATAGATGACGGAGAAGGATTTATGAAAGCAGCTAAAGAAGCAGGAAAAGATAAACCTGTAATAGCTATAAAAGCAGGTAGAAGCGAAAGAGGAGCACAAGCAGCTTCCTCACATACAGGATCACTAGCAGGTAGCGATAAAATATACGATGCCGCATTTAAACAGAGCGGAATACTAAGAGCGAAAACAGTAGGAGAAGCCTTCGATTGGGCACAAGCCTTCTCAAACATGCCACAACCAAAAGGCGATAACACAGTAATACTAACAAACGGTGGAGGAGTAGGAGTAATGGCAACTGACGCCTGTGAAGAACACGGAATAAACTTATACGATAACCAAGAAGAACTAGACAAATTCTACAACCACATGCCAGACTTTGGATCAGCCAAAAACCCAGTAGACCTAACAGGAATGGCAACATCAGAAGAATACGAAGGATCAGTTAGAGCAGCCCTCAATAATGACGAATACGATTCAATAGTTGTACTATACTGTAAAACTGCTCAATCAGACCCAAGAAACATAGCAAACACAATAGCTGATGTTTACGAAGAAGAAGATGCCGACAAACCAATAACCGTATCAATGGTCGGAGGACCAGATGTTGCAGAAGCAATTGAAATCTTAAAAGAAAGAAACATTCCTGCCTACGAAGAACCAGAAGACGCAGTCGATGCATTATCCGCTATGTACGAATGGGAAGAAAATAAAAAGAAACTTTAATTCTTTCCTTATCTTTAATTAACCCTTTTTTCTTATTATTGATAGATGTGAATCAAATGGATCACCGCTATTTTCCTTATAAATCTTTAAGACAAAATCAAGACTCCTACATGGAAAAAGTTAATGAAGGAGTCAAAAATGGTAATAACGTAATTTTAGAAGCTCCTACCGGTTTTGGAAAAACAATCAGTATTTTAGCCGGTGCTCTAAGTTACGCCAAATCAATGGGTTACAGGTTGGTATATCTATCAAGAACCCACAAACAAATGGACCGTGTAATTAAGGAATTAATGAAAATAAATGAATCGGTTGAAGTAAGTATACCAGGCGTTTCGATGAGAGGAAGATCTACAGTTTGTTTAAACGAATATGCGAATGAGATGGCAAGCTCTTCAGATGTATCAAGAGTTTGTAGAGATCTGAAGAAGATGAATAAATGTCCTTTTTATGAAAAAACTAAAAGCCCTAAATTTGATTCATTCATAAATTCACTAATTGAAAATCCTATTATGGGTAATCAAATAATAGAAGAAAGCGAACAAAGAGATTTCTGCCCCTATGAAGTTTTAAAAGAACTTCAAAAAGATGCAGATGTAGTAACTGGTAGCTATATTTACATGTTAGACAAATGGATTCGAGAAGTTTTTTTAGAGAATATGGAAGCAGATCTAGAAGATCTAGTAGTCGTTTTCGACGAAGCTCATAACCTACCTGAAACTATTGTCCAGACAAGAAGTAACTCCTTAGGCACTTACTCAGTACAACAAGCAATTGAAGAAGCTGAAGAATTCGATGAAACAGTAAAAGATTATTTAGTGAAGATAAAAAAACAATTAAACAAACTATTTGCTAATATAGAAGGAGAAGAAAGAATAAAAAGTAATGTAATAGATTCAAGTGACGGGGAAAGATTAGTAGATATAGGAGAAGAAATAGTAGAATTAAAAGTAGAAAATGATGAACATCCTAGAAGCTATGTACACGGAGTAGGAGAATTTCTAACCAACTGGGAAGAAAAAAAAGATAGAAACGACTACGCATTCTTAGCCTCAGGAAAAGAAGATGAATATCAAAGAATAGAAATTTTAGCCCTAGATCCTTCCCTACCATGGCTCAACGAAGTTCAATCAGCCATATTTACATCAGGAACATTATCACCAATAGAACCATTTAAAGATGTACTAGGAATCGAAAACTCAGTAAAAGATAGATTTCCAGCAAATTATGCCCAAGAAAACGTATTATCATTAGTCGCAAAAGACGTCACAACCAAATGGGACCACAGAGAAGAAAAAATGTACGAAAAAATAGCATTATACATAAAAAGAACCTCCCAAGTAGTACCAAAAAACATAGGAGTATTCACAACATCCTATGAAATATTAGAAAACATAAAATCATCAAAATTCACATCAAGAATACAAAAACCAGTCTACACAGAAGAAAGAAATATGAACACAAACAAAAACGACAAAATGATCAAAAAATTTAAAAAAAGTTCAAAAAAAGAAGGAGCAGTTCTAATGGGGGTAATGGGAGGAAGAAATAGCGAAGGACAAGACTACTCTGGAGATGAAATGAACTCAGTAATACTAGTAGGAGTACCCTACGCACGCCCCAACCCAAGAGTAAACTCACAAATAGACTACTTCGAAGAAAAATTCCCAGGTAAAGGAAAATACTACGGCTACTTCTTACCAGCTCACAGAAAAATAGCACAAGCAGCAGGAAGAGCACACAGATCCATAGAAGACAAAGCCTCAATAATCTTCCTCGACAACAGAATATCAAATCACTTCGTCAAAAAAGACCTACCAAACTGGATGTCCAAAATGAGAAAAATAAACCAAAAAACAATAACCAAAGAACTTAAAGAATTCCACAATTAATCTTAACCTTCAAACTCTCCCTCATCCTCACTATTATCTACGTCCTCTAAATTAGACTCCCTACCCCCCATATACCAATAAAACCTACTCTTCTTCAAGTCCTCCTCCCTACCCTTCCTAAGGAAATACTGAATCAACCTTATATTAACAAAAATTATAACCATATAAATAAGATACTTTAGAACAGAATCAGTACCAGATAATAAATTAAAATTCCAAGCAAAATGAAGCACAATAGCCAACAAATAATAATTAAACAGGCTATCAATCTTACCTTCAGACTTCAAACCAAAACCAACACCTATAACAATAGACCAAGCAGCATGAGCAACAGGCGTCAAAAAACCCCTAGCAATCGTAACAGAAGGACCAAAACCTAAACCATATAAAAGATTCTCAGTAGCAGCAAAACCCAAACCAGCAGCCCCACCATAAACAACACCATCCATAATACCATCCATCTGATCCCGACTAAAAGGTAATCTAAGGGCTAAAGCCTTAGCAGGTTCCTCAACAACACTTGCAACCAAAGCAACAACAAAAGCAGTACTAGGCAAAAATGAAAGTAAAAACCTTTCAACAACAAGCGTAACCAAAGCCGAAGAAGAAGCACCAAAAACAAAAGTAAAAGCAACAAACCGCTTAGGCTCAGGCTCCAACTTATCCTTGTGATAAAAATACCAAAGCAGAGCTAAAGACGGAGTATAAGCGAAAAACACAATCAAACCTTCAACATGAACCATCAAAACACCACAACAAATAAACCAAAACCAAAAACCAAAAATCTTAACAAACAATCCCAAACAACCAAAAACCTAACCAAAAAACCCTAACAAAATATAAAAATGAAAATCATTGACTATTAGTCTGTTTTAAGAGGCCTGAAGTCCCCGCCTTTAAGTAGAAGACGACGTCACCATCATTACTAAAAAGAAAAATTCTAATAAACTTTACCCATAACCTGTCAAAAAATTGACTCAGATTCATGATAAAAAATTCTCTTCAATAATTTTTAAATTATCTAAATTCGAATGAAAGAAAGATGATAAGATGGCTTATATTGAAAGCAAAGAAAATGTTGATAATGACGAATTGGATGAGGAAGTGAAAAATGTAACCAAAAAGGTTTTGATCGGCCCCGAGCAGGATGCTCCGAATTTTATAATGAGACATTTCAAAATTGAGGAAGGAGGACATTCTCCGAACCATAGTCATGATTGGGAGCATGAAGCTTACGTACTTAGTGGAGAGGGGATTATAAAAGATGAAGATGGTGAACATTATGTTAAGAAAGGTGATTTCGCTTACATCTCTCCTAACGAGGAACATCAGTTCGAAAATCCGAATGAGGATCCTTTTGAGTTCATTTGTGTAATACCTAGATGATTTTTCTTTTTCTTTGTTGCTT
>CAYNOZ010000032.1:6883-16151 GCA_964398955.1 uncultured Thermococci archaeon
GTTCTGTTATTGTAGTGTCTTATGAGTTCTAATATTGTTCTGTTATATTCTTGGCCTTTGGGTTTATTTTTTTGTTTTTGAGATTTTTTTAGTTTTTTAATTTCTTTTTCCATATTATTTACCTTTTTTTGTAGGTTTTGAATTTGATCTTGGTCTTTGTTTGTTTTTTGGTTGTTTTCTGTTCTTTGAACACTTTTTAGTTCTTCTTTTAGTTTTTTATTTTCTATTTTATTATTGTTTTTCTTTTTTTGGTTTTGTGGATTTTCTTTGCAGTACTTCATGTGAAGTTCTAATGGTTTTCCACCGGGGTAGAGTTGGCCGCAGTAAGGGCATTCAAATTTTTCAGACATTTTTTTCCTCTAAATGTATTTTTGTCTTGTTTTTATTGGTAGTTGTTTTTTCTATTATCTATTTTTTATTTCTTTTTTTTTGCTATAGTATGTTTAGTGTTCCTTTTATGAATGTTATTGTGATTATGAGTCTTCCTGTGCTTCCGAGGAAGGTTGCGATTGCGAATTTTATGTAGTTGTTTTCTAGTAGGGAGAATGCGTATATTGATACTGTGTCTGGGAAGAATGGGATTGATAGTAGTACTGCTAGGCCTGGGTAACCCCATTTTTGTGCTACTTTTACTGTTTGGCTTTCTGTCCATTCTATTATATCGATTGGTGATTCTTTTAATTTGTTTAGTATGTAATTTGATCTTTTGAATCCTTGTCCTATTTTGAATGCTAGGAGGCTTCCTGCTGTTTTTCCTATTGCGCTTATTGTTATTATTAGTGTTAGTTCTAGGGTGTAGGGTATGTTTAGGTTTAGTGGGGTTGCTAGTACTATTTCGCTTGGTGTGGGTAGTATAAATGCTATTAGTATTGAGTAAATGAATATTATTATGAGTCCAGGCCATCCTACGGCGGCTTTTACTAGGTGTTCTAGTCCTGGTATTAAACTCATTTTATCTTGTTATATTTTATATGGATGCATAAAAATTTTTTGTATTTGTTTTTTATGGTATTTTTTGTTTTGTTTTAATTTTTTTTGTTTTTTTGATGTTTTTTATTGTATTTTGTTATT
Source organism: uncultured Thermococci archaeon (assembly GCA_964398955.1). Classification (GTDB taxonomy): domain Archaea; phylum Methanobacteriota_B; class Thermococci; order Thermococcales; family CAYNOZ01; genus CAYNOZ01. The sequence goes on from CAYNOZ010000032.1 coordinate 7,955, forward strand.
TGATGTATTTTGTGTATTTGAAGTTGTTTTTTGATCCTCTAAATATGTATACTTCTATTTTGTGTTTTTTTAGTAGTTTTATCATTTCTTTTTGATCTTTGCTTAATGGGCTATTATTGTATTTGCATTCTACGAATGCGTATCTTTTTTTGGGTTCCCATTTGCGCTGGGTTGTGTTTTCTATCCATTCGTCTAAGGAATGGGTGTTTCCTTTGTCAACGAAAAAATCTGGTATGCCTTTCATATTTCCTTTAATTTTTTTTATGCGATTGTATTTTGTCGGTAGGTTTTCTTTGAATGCTTTTCCTGATTTTTTATAGCAATTTAGTCCTGATTCTTGGCACATTTCTTTGAATAATTTTTCAAAGTCTTTTCCTCTTTCACCGTTTTTTAAAGCTCTTTTACTGTGTGTTGATAATTGTTCTTGATTTTTTTTCTTTAAATGTTTCCATATTCTGTTTTTTAATATTTTATCCAGTCCGCAGTCTCCAATCTTTGGATAATAATTTTTTAGGGCTTTTTCTATTTCCGCTTTTTCGTTTATCTGATTAAATTCTGCGCTTTCTTTGAAATCATTGAACAAGTACTTGGTTATTTTTTCCTTTTTTCCATTCTTAAGGAAGGTCCACCAATCTATTAAAGATAATCTACCTTTTTCTGAAAAACCTTGGCTTAAATTCCAATTAGAATAGTTATATGGTTCTTTAAAACTTTCTATGTAGTATTCAGGAACTTTATATTTCTTCCCAGGAAAAGAACCAATATTATAGATTTCAAATCCTGATATAAACTTATCTAATTTATTTTTCAATTCATTTTCCATTTCTTCGGTAAAATCTTTTTGACTGGATCCGAAGGTTATAAATCCGTTTTCTGTTCTACCAATACCTATAAAAGAAATTTTATTTCGTTTTTCAAGGTTTTCTTGCAGAGGCATAGACTCTTCACAAACTTTTAAATAATTAGTTTGGAAATAAGAAAAATTCATTATTTTATTTATAGATTATTTAATTCTTTCACATCAACGCTTAGCTCTTTTATACCTTTCAATTCATTTTTAAATATCTGATAATGACCTCTCTCCATTTGAGCTAAGTACCTGGCGATCTTTTCAGGTTCCTCATTAAAATCAGAAATTTTACTCTTTTGCTCTCTAAGGCTTTCAGCCAATTCCCTATAGAATTCTTGAGATTCCTTTTCAGACTCCATTGCTTGCTCAAATAATTTTTCCACAGAATCAATATTTTCATCTATACTGGGACTAGGCTTGATCGATTCTTCCGGCAATTCAGGATCTTCATCCGGGAAATAAGAATTAAAAATACTTCTTAAAATTCTTTCATGCTCCTTTTCTTCATTTATTATAAATTTAAGTTTATTTTTAAGAATTGTAGGCACTCCAACCTCTGAAATTTCATTATATACATTTTGAGCTTCAATTTCCGATCTAATTCCATTTTCAAGAACTTCTTTCAAGTCCATATTCTTATAATTAACCATTTGATCAACCTATAGAAAATAAGTTTAAAATAATAAATTGGTTTTGGATCCTCCAGAAAACCATCTAATCAAGATCTCTTCAAATATTCACATGTAAACCTTCAAAAAAACCAGTGAAGTAAAAAATATAAACATCTTCAGTATAGTACCGAATCAGGGATTGTATTTGCATTCTTTACAGAAACTCATTCCTTTATTATCTACTTCTTTCAAATTTTTTGAAAAATTCATTACACATTCACTATTTTTACAGTGTTCATAACCTTTCATATGACCTATTTCATGAATAGCTTCTTTTGAACTTCTTTCGACTAACAAGTTTTTGTTTTGGTTAATATTCTCCGGTTTTAGTCTGTTTATAGAAATTATACCGGCGGATCCTTTGAATTGGGCTTCACCAAATACAAAATTCAAAGAATCTGCATATAAATCCCTATCTGTTACACCTAATTTAATAGAACCTTCCTGTTCTTGAATTATTTTAATGAAATCTGAAGCTCTGTACTGGTTCCTGATTTCTTTGTAAGAGGATTTTGGAATTCTAAGTTTTTTTGCCATTTCACAGTTCTCAAAAATTCTATATGTTTCGTCACATATCCCTTCTATAATCCAGTTCGAAATTTTACCGAATTTGAATAATCTAATAACCATCAAGATTTATTACAGAATTTATATTATTAAATTTTTGGATATTTATGATAAGGTGAGGCAAAATACCTCATTTCTTGCTGTGAGGTCACTTCACTAGTACCAAGAAACTCATTTCGTATTATAAAAGTTTCAATAGTATTCTAGATAGTGGTTAAGTACTTTATATTTAGGAAAACTATATATTTTAGTATTACTAAATAATATATAGATTATAATTAATTTGAAGGAGTTAGAATTAAATGTATGAAAATAATAAGGAAAAAGAGAAGGTTACAGGAGTAATACCGTATATGACTACTGGGAGATTAGGTCGAAATGCCTACACAATTGTAGTAACTAACAGAAGACTTATATTTGCTAAATATAGTACTAAATTGGTAAAAGAAGAACAAAAAAGAGCTAAAAACAAAGGTAAGGGAGGATTTTTTAGTAGATGGAAGGCTTCGATTTCTTCCGGATTCAGTTTTCATGAAAGATATTATGAAATGGAACCAAATGAGATATTACAAGAGAGCAATGATAACTACGAAATTAGACCAGAACAGGTTGGATCCATTAAGATAAAACGTGGGTACTGGGATCCAGGCCATGAACACTCTGAACCAGGTAAAATGGAAATAAATTGGTCACGAGGAAAAAATAAATTCAAATTTGACCGAATAGACTCTAAAAAAGTAAAAGAAGCTCTTAATCCGCTTCTCGGATCTAAAATGAATTAAGAATACCGATCATAGACTGAATCTCTCCTATTTGCACGCACTCATGAGAGATGAAAAGTTTTATCCACTTTCTATATTTAACTTATTGGTGAGAAGTCTTTTTCCTCAGATCTCTGATTTTAAGTGGACGGTTGGCGTTGGTCTATAAATTATGGTAGGTGTTTTCTGTGTGTAGTAAGGTCTTGGCCGAATTTAGGGTGTAATATCTGTTTGAGTTTTCATAGTAGGGATAGAGATCGGTATTGAAACTTTTGTGCTGCTGTAATGTTGGACCGGGAGGACCATCATTTTTGTGGAGTTTTTTCGTTTTTACAGGTTCTGTGGTTGAACTAGGTAACTTGACTTTTTTGGGGTTTTCCTATTAGCCTGCTTGGATTGAGATGTATAAGGACAGTAGGATGGAAAACCAAGAATTGTGGGAACTCTTAGCCCTTTCTCTTGAACAAGCGCGATTTAAGTAAGAAGAAGCGGAATTCACTTATAAATGAATACTTTTTAGTTATTAAAATTTATAGGTTTTTGTTTCCTATTTTTGTGTATTTAGTTCTGTTTGGGATCAATAATATTTAATAGTGGGAGTATTATTCGGTATTAATGTATGGGTAAGAGAGAATGTCTGACAATATTGATGTTTTTAAGAGTATAATTTTTAGTGTTCCGTCTACGAAAAAGGTTTTTTTGAGTATTTTAGGTTTTAGTGCTTTATTGGGGTTATTGTTAAATTTATCGCTTTCTTACTTTACTAATAGTCCTTTTAATTTTGAATATCTTGTTGTTTCAATATTTTTCATATTTATGATTCCAGCGTTATTATCAGGTGAATTATATTCATTTTTTCTTCCTGATTATAAAAGAAAGTGGGCATATTTTCTGTCTTTTTTTAATGAATTCGTCTTGTTTTTTTATGGCATTATTCTTGTTTCTGCGGATGGTTTTGTAGGTGCTTGGAACGTATTTTGGTTAGCAATTATTACAATATTTTTAACTAGTTTGATTGCTCTGCTTTCTACGTTGGGGTATGGATATATCAAAGAAATTACGTTATTGAGTTTGGTTCAACCTTCGATAATAGTAGTTGCTTTTCATCTGTATATTGGTAGAGGTCTTTCTCTTTCGTATGCAACATATTTAGAGAAATTTGGAGTATTATTTTTAGCTGGATCAGTATTGATAATTATATTAGGTTTGTCAGAGTATTTAATCGGTACTAATGTTGATGTTTCAGCTTTGCGTTTGTTATCTGGTCTTATACAGAAAAAGCAAGAGGTATTAGACTTGGGATATTTTGTGCTTCCCGACGTTCAAACTCTTTCGATTGAAAATGATGATGGGGATTCGACGGTTGCTGTACCTTGGATACATCCAGGCCCCTTAGAAGGGTTTGGTGGAGGTAGAGCTTCTACAGATATTATTAACCATTTAAATGATGATGGGGAAGGCTTCTTTTTTCATGTTCCCTCTACGCATAAGTCGGATCCGGCAAATCCCGATGATATTAATAAAATTATTGATGCTTTGAAAAATCCTGAGAAAAATAGTAAAACCTCAAAAATGATTCAAAAATCTTATAATGGGGTCAAATTTTATGGAAGAAAAATTGGGGATCAAAAAATAGTTTTTATGGAAGCTGAAGGGTTTGGAGACTATGAAATTCCTGTATTTAAAGAAATATTAGATCTAGAAAAAGTAATGATAATAGACCTTCATAATCATATAAGAAATAAAGAACCAGATTCACAATTAGCTTATGATACAGAGGAATCCTATTACTTCAGAGAAAAACTAAAAGATTTTCTAAAAGAACTTGAAAACCTAGAAATGCATGAATACAAGGTAGGATTTTCCGTAGACTGTGAAAACATCCCAAAATTCGCATTAGTAGAAAAAACTAATAATCAAAAAACATTAATATTCGGTACAGAAGGCAACGGAATATCTGAAGAAATGGAAGAAATAAAAAAAGAATACAATAACAAATACGATAAAATATTAGTATTAACAACAGACACACATAGCAGCATACATAAAATGACCGCCAACAAACACATAAAAAAGAAAAGAATGAGAAAAACAATAGAAAAAGCAAACAAAAACAAATCCAAAGGAAAAATAGGATTCACAAACCAAAAAGCAGAACCAATGAAACTATTAAAAGACGACTACTTAGGATTAACATACAGCATAAACATACTAGCCAGACTAGTCCCGCTAACACTACTACTCCTATACCTAGGACTAATACTATGGATAATATAAAAAAAATGGAATAATCCTATCCTTAAAGAGGAATGAATCAAAATGAAAGAAAATCCAATATTCGAATGCAAATACTGCAATTACAAAGTAGAATCAACAAACCTAGAAGATGTTCGAAAGAAAGCACAAAACCATCTAATAGAAAAACATGAACAAAGAATAAGAGGAGAATACAATCCTAACTTACAAAGAATAATATGCAGCAAAAAAGAATGCAACGTATACGTAAAAAAAGACTTATACTGTGCACACGGACACGATAACATAAAACAATACACAAAATGGCTAGCCAAACATTTCACAAAAAATAGATAAACCATAAAAACCTTAACTCTCCTCAAATAATTCTAACTAGGTAGATACATAAAAACGTTAGATCATTATTAATTCTTAAAACTAATTTAAAGAGATTTAGCAAGGCCGATATCATGTCAGATGAAAGATTGGATAAGAAAACGAAAGATAAGATATTAAATGCTCAAAAGTCCGAGATTACAGAGTATCATATCTACAGTAAGCTGTCAGAAAGTATAGACGATGAGGAAAACAGTAAGATTCTTCAAAGAATAGGTAATGAAGAAAAGGAACACTATGACTTCTGGTCTAATTACACAGGAGAAAAGGTCAAACCAAGTAAATTAAAAGTTTGGTTTTATGTGTTTCTTTCAAAGATATTCGGAATAACTTTTGGTATTAAGTTAATGGAATCAGGAGAGGAAGATGCACAAGTAACGTATGATAAAATCTCACATAAGGTACCTGAAGCAAATTCAATAATTGAAGATGAAGAAAGTCATGAAGATGAATTGATCGATATGATCGATGAAGAGAGATTAAAATATGTTGGAGCAATTGTAAGAGGTTTAAATGATGCTTTAGTAGAACTTTCAGGTGCATTGGCGGGATTGACATTTGTATTAAGAACAACAAATTTGATAGCTTTTACAGGATTGATTACAGGTATTTCTGCTTCTCTGTCGATGGGAGGTTCTGAATATCTTGGGTCCAAATCAGAGGGTGGTATTAAGGATCCTTTTAAAGCATCTATCTACACGGGCGTGGCGTATATAGTAACAGTAATCTTTCTGATATTTCCGTATTTCATAATGGCGAATGTTTACGGTGCTTTACTCTTCATGTTGGTTAATGTGGTTGTTGTAATCTTCATATTTACTTTTTATATATCGGTGACGAAAGGAATATCGTTTAAAAAAAGATTTTTAGAAATGGCTGGTATAAGTTTGGGGATTGCTGCCTTAAGTTTTGTAATCGGGTATTTGATAAGGAGTCAGTTTGGTGTAGAAGTTTAAATTAATTTTTTGTTACTTTGCTCTTATTTTCTGTTTATCAGCTTTCATATTGTTTTGAGATTTGTTTCTGTTTATTTTGGCTTTTCTTTCTTCAAGAAATTTGTTTAGTAATTCTTCTCCGGATAGTTTTTTTGTTTTAAAGTATAGATTCTTATCATAGTCTTTCATTTTTACACCTGGATGTGTTTTTGGTTAAGGGTTTAAATCTCTTTGAGGGTAGCTTCCGAATCTTCCGATAAATTTTCGATTTTCGGAAATAAAAAGCTAAAGAATTGAATTGGTATGACTAAAATGGTCAGAGTAATTTTTTAGCTTTAGATATTAAATTTCAGTTATATTAATCGGGTTAAAAGTTTTTTTAGTCTTGTTTTAGTTTTCTTTGAACTTTTGATCCTTTTGCAAAGTATATTCCTGTTAAAACTATTGCGCTTCCTATTATAACTGTGTTTGTTGGGGTTTCATTTAGAATTATCCAGGCCAAAATGCTTGATCCTACAGGCTCCCCTAGTACTGATAGAGTTACATATGTAGTTTTTAAGTATTTTAGTGCCCAGTTTAGTGAAGAGTGTCCTAATACTTGAGGTATTAATGCTGTTAAGAATATTAGGATCCAAGTGGTTTTTTGATATCCATACATTGGTGTTTTTGTTATGATACTTATTATTAGTAAGGTAATTGCTGCTATGGAGTATACTGGGAAGATATATCCTATTAGGGATAGTTTTGATCTTAATTGGCGTCCGATCAAGAAGTATCCAGCTACTGATATTGATCCTGATAATGCTAAGATGTCACCTATTAATCTATGTACTCCTTGCCCTAAATCGCTTATTGCTATAATTGTAGAACCAAGAAAAGCTAATATTAGTCCTATTAATATTTTTTTAGTTATTCTTTCTTTTAGAAAGAAATGTGATATTATGGCTACGAATAGTGGATTTGTTGTAACTAGAACTACAGATACTGCTACAGATGTTAATTCTAAGGATTTTATCCATGCTAGAAAGTGGATTGCTAATAGAATTCCTGATAGTATAGCATACTTCCATTGGTTTTTGCTAAGTGATTTTATTTCTTTTCGATGATATTTAAGTGCGTACGGGCTGATTATTAGTGAAGCAAATATTAATCTCCAGGTAGCAATTGCTATTGTATTAGCCTCTGTTTGAGCTAGTTTAATAAATATAGCAGCTGTTGATACGGCAATAACTGCAATTAATAAAATAATATGTGGAATTCTAGATTCTTCCGATATTTCTGTCTTCCCTAATGTCTTTATTTTAATTCCCCCAGAATTATATAACCTATGTTCAATATTTGTTCATTTACCTGTTTTAAATTCTTTTTTAAAATCTTGTATGTCATCTTTCAAATCTTTTTGTAGTTTTTTTGCGTCTTCAATTATTTTATTTTCATTAAATTTCTTAATTTCGTTATTTTCCATAATTATATTCCCATTTATTATAGTTGTTTCAACGTTATCAGAATTAGCCATATTAATTACTGTATTTATCTTATTATATCTTGGAATTAGGTTGGTTTTAGGATCTAATATTATTATATCTGCCTTATAGTCATCTTCAATTTTTCCGACTGGTTCTCCTATAATGTTCTCAGAAAATTTTGTTAACATTTTAAATGTTCTATTAGTGTTTAAAGAAGTTTTTTCATGGTATAAGCTATTTGATTGTAACTTAGCAGTAATTCTTCCTTGCCTAGATTGTTCAAATAGGTCAAGGTTGTTCCATTCACCACCATCAC
>CAYNOZ010000033.1:0-4912 GCA_964398955.1 uncultured Thermococci archaeon
TTAATGGTTTCATGTCTTCGGTTCTTAGTCGGGTGGCAAGCTTTGACTGATGTCCATCTCTAAAAGTTAGGTCTATTAATTCAGTCATTTTGTTTTCTCCTTTTTTTTAGGTTTTAATGACTAATTGTAAAAGAGTGAGATTGATTTTTGTTGTTATGTGATTTTGATAAAAAATATAAGAGAAATAAGGAAGTTTATTTGTCTGATTCCCATTTTTCTTCGGTTTCAGCGCTTTCTCCTTCCATAATTTTTTGTATGTCTGTTGTTCCGTATCTTTCTTTTAGGTCTTCTTCTGTTGATAGTTCTAGTTCTAGTTCTCTCCAGTCTGATAGTCCTACTATTTCGTTGAATTCTGACCATGATACTCCCATTTCTCCGATTTTTTGTATGTCTTTTTCTTCTTTTAGTACTTTGAGGGATTCTTTCATGGCTTGTGCTGCTGGGTATAGTGCTACCATTGGTACTGATAGGAAGTCTACTCCTACTTTTTCTAGTTCTGGTATTTCGAATGGTGGGGTTCTGCCTCCTGGTATGATGTTGAAGGCTAGGGGTGCTGGTATCTGTTCTTTTAGTTTTTCTACTTCTTCTATGGTTTGTGGGGCTTCTACGTATATGTAGTCTGCTCCTGCTTCTGCGTATGCTTTTCCTCTGTTTATTGTTTCTTCTGATCCTGCTATAGATCTTGCATCTGTTCTTGCTCCTATTACTAGGTCTGATCCGATTTCTTTTTTGGCTTTGACTGCTGATTTTATTTTTCTAACCATATCGTCTTTGGGAACTATTTGTTTTCCTTCCATATGTCCGCATCTTTTTGGCCATACTTGATCTTCAAGTCTTACTGATGCTGCTCCAATTTTTGCAAAGTTTTTTACTACCCAGTTTACATTTAGGGCGTTTCCGTATCCCGTGTCTATATCCACGTCTACTGGTTTTGATACTGAGTTGACTATTGTTCTAGTTCTTTCCAGCATTTTTGAGTAGTCTACGAATCCCATGTCTGGTTGTCCTACTAGAGAGGATGAGATTCCGTATCCTGTTGTTCCTACTATGTCAAATCCTGCTTTTTCTATTAGTATTGCTGATAGACTATCGTACGCACATGGTCTTAATATTGTGTCTGGTCCTTGTAGCATTTCTCTAAATTTTTGAGACTTGGTTTTATCATTTTCTTTCATTTTTTCACCTAAGAATCTTCTTTATTTTCATTTTCTACTTTTTCTTCATCTTTTTCGCCTGGTCTTTCAATTTCCTCACTTTCTTGTATGTATCTTGCTGCCAATGGCAGTATAAATACTCCGGCTAGTAGAACTAATGTAACAGGTCTTACTATAAAGTTTTTTAAGCTAAAGGCAGCTAATCCTGTTCTTAAACTTCGTTCTCCAATGCTCCCAAGTAAAAATCCAATTACTAGAGGTGAAGTGCTTAAACCTGACTTTTTTAACCCATAACTTAGTAATCCTATGATAAGAACTGTGTAAAGATCTAACATTAGGGTTCTAGAAGCTAGTGATCCTACTACGCACAATACTGCTACTATCGGCATAAATATGCTCATAGGCGTTTTAATTATCTGTGTATAAGTCTTTAAATAAAGCCTATTTAAGCCTATTATAAGAAGGTTAGCGACTAGTAAAGCAACTATTACGGAGTAAGCTACCTGAGGCTGGTTAACAAACAACATAGGTCCAGGATTTAAACCGTTTAAAATAAACGCCCCTAAGAGGATAGCTGTTGTTCCACTTCCTGGAATTCCGAAAGCTAGTAATGGGATGTATGCTGTTACACATGCTGCGTTATTTGCAGATTCTGGAGAACTTATTCCCTCAGGTATTCCTGTTCCGAATTGGTTTCCTTTTTCTGATATTCCTCTTCCTGTGAAGTAACCGAATAGTGCTCCTGCTGAAGCTCCGGCTCCTGGTAATGCTCCAACTACTGCTCCAACCATTGCTGTTGGAAAAATATTCTTCCATAGTCTTTTATAAAAGTCTAAATTTGGAAGCAAGGGGATTGACATTCCTTCTTTTTCTTTTTCCCTTAGTTTAGCTCCGGCTGATCCTCTTTCTGCTTGTGTAAATACTTCAGGTAATGCAAAGGCTCCTAATATTATCGGTAATAAATCTAAACCTGCTGAAAGAGGGCTACTCGGGGATGCGAATCGAAAACCGAAATCCAGTAAATCCATCCCTATTGTGGCTAAGAACAAGCCTAAGAAAAGGCTGACAAGATTACCTATTCTTTCTTCTCTTCCGACTGTTGTTATTAGCGAAAAACCTAGTAATACTAAAGCAAAGTACTCTGGTTGAGCGAAATTAACTGCAAACTGTGCAAGTGTTGGTGCGAAGAATAAAAGAAGTAATGATCCAATAATTCCTCCTGTAAATGAGGAAAATATGGCAGTAGCCAGAGCTTCTCTTGTTTTTCCTTGCTTACTCATAGGATAACCATCTAACGTAGTCATTATAGATGGAGCAGCACCTGGTATATTATACAGTACAGCAGTTATTGAACCTCCATAAGTAGCAGCCGCATATATAGATGATAAGAAAGCTAATGACGGTATTACTCCAAATTTATAGGTAACAGGAAGCAATAGAGCAACAGTAGTTGAACCACTCATTGCTGGTATACCACCTGCAATCAGACCTAGGAAAGTACCAGCAAGTACTATAGCTAACATCGTTGGAGTGAATATTGCTTGAAATCCTAAACCAATTTCACCTAACACTTTTTACACCACCTTTGAAAACTTTGATTTTTTAAGATATCTCATCATCTAAAACAGCTCCCATAAAAACATCTCAGTTAATTTATTGAAAATACCAATTCCTTTCGGCAGGGAAAGTAATAGAATTCTACCTAGTAAAATTGTAAGAGTTGGCGGAATAACTATAGCTACCAAGGCACTTATTTTCGGTCTACCATAACCATAACCCTCTATAGCGAAAAAAAGGAATGGTATTGACGCAAATAAAAATCCTAAGTATGGTATTATCAACCAATACAGTATAACGAGTCCTACGGTAATCAAAAGATTTTTTTCTTTTTTGATAGAGGAAAAGTCAAAATCTGATTTTTTACCCTCCTGTCCTTTTATTTTTTCGTATGAAAATATAGCGCTGGTAATGATAAGGCCTAGTAAAGATGCTGTTGGCCAAAGACCTGCTCCTGGTTCACCTGGAAGCCCAATACTTTGATATGAGATAGCCTTTGGTAATAAAACCAGTCCAATTATTATAAATCCAATAGGGATTCCAAGTTCAAGTTTGGTCTTAGTATTAATGTTGATATTATCTCCTCCTACTATAAAACTCTCAAACTCTAATTCAAAATTTCAAGATTTCAGTCTCATATTCTTTCCTTAATTGAAGAAATTAGAAAAAAATTAAAGATAGAAAAAACTAGCTTTCTGATTCAGCAGCTTCATAGGCCTGAGAATATAGTTCTCTACGCATCTGATGATAATCTTCGTAATCTTGACCTACTTTGAATCCGCCAGTTCTTATATCGAGTCTATTAGTTTTTAGGTACTCTTGGAAGGTATCAGTGGTGTATGCTAGTGAGAAAAGGTATCTAAGTTTGTTAGTTTTCCAATTTGGAGTTTCTGTTCTAACCCATAATCCTCTGAATGCACCACACATCGAAGTAGTCTTTGGCCATCCCATTTCTCCAAACGTTGTAGCTTCTGGGAAATATTTTTCATAATTAGATTCTTCTGAAGCCGTTATACCTAGAGTTTTTATTTTACCAGCTTCTAAATAAGTTTTAGCTTCTCCAGGGTCGGTCCATGTTATTTGAGTTTCTCCAGATACTAATCCTTTCATTTGTTTTGCGTCACTTCCGTAAACTACTGGATTAAGGTCTATACCTGCTTCTTTTTCCCATTGAACTACTGCTGCCATTGGCCAAGCGGGTACTCCTATTTTTACTTCCCCAGGATTTTCTTTGGCAAACTCTACCATTTCTTCCATATTATTGAATTCACTATCTTTTGCAGTTACAACTAATCTGATATCTAGACAACCCATTCCAACTGCTTCCCAATCATCGTATTTGAACCATTCTTCTGCTTTTGGGTCTGCAGATGGTGCCGAAGTTGCTTGAAGGGTATAACCATCAGCTGGTTGTTTAAGTCCGTATTGAATTCCAACGGATCCTCCACCACCGGGTTTATTAACAACAACTATTGGTACATCAACATATTCTCTCATAGCTTCTGCTGTTGCTCTACACAGAGCGTCAGTACCTCCTCCTTGAGCATAAGGAGCTATCAATGTTATTTTCTTTTGAGGGAAATCCTTTGTCATTTGGTCTAGTTTAGCTGATAACTCTTCGTCTGTCATTTGCTGATTGGAATCTCCATTATTTCCTCCGTTATTATCTCCATTTCCGTTGCCGCCTGTACATCCTGCGACAGCTACTGAAAAAGTTAGTGTAACTATCGCAAAAAGAGCGGCGATTTTCAGCCATTTGTCCTTCATATTATTAACCTATTAAATGGTTGATTGTGTATCCCTAATATTTACCGATAGAAACTGACTGTTCATTGAATAGAAGTAAAGAAAATTATTTTGAGCTAAATAAAGTTTATTTATGATATAAATTATTGTTTTGATTTTATTTTATTAAATATAATATAATTATGTTAATTTAAGGATTTTAATGCTTTAAATGTTTTTATTCTATATTTTACAGATAACTGAGATAAGATCAAAAAATTTTCTAAAAAGATTTATTAAAATATTAATAATCAGTAAGAATCTCTTTCAAGACCCAAAAATCAATTCAAACTAAATTATTTGAAATTTAACGTTGTTAGAACACTAGAAACTTTAAAAAAATTTAATTATTAATTTAGAAGTAAGAAGAAAAACTATAATTAAAATAAAATTAGTCCAAAATTTTTTGATAATTT
>CAYNOZ010000033.1:5012-15998 GCA_964398955.1 uncultured Thermococci archaeon
GTAAGAAGAAAAACTATAATTAAAATAAAATTAGTCCAAAATTTTTTGATAATTTCAAGATTACATAAAACATGGTTTTGATAAAAATATAAAAATAGAAAGATCGTTATTCTTGCTTACAAGTATCTTTGAACTACATTAGTACTGCTACTAAAGCAGATCCTAGAACTGTAAGTATGGACCCTATGATTAAGATCTTTGTAAATTTTTCCAGCTTTCTTATGAATATGTATGATAGTATTATTGTGAAAAATGGGGTGAGGCTTCTGAATGGTGCGATTACCACGGTTCTTGACAAGGAAAGTGCAGAGTATATGAATATCATACCTACTGAGTACACTAGACCTGCTGCTATGTAGTAGTATTTTTCATTTAGTTTAAATGGTTGTATTGGTGAGTCTCCTTTTGCTATAAAGTATCCGCTCATTGCTATTAGTGCTGTTGTGAATTGTATTGATAATCCTACTACTGGTGGTGTGCCTTTGGATAGTCCGAATTTTATTGTTGGTAATGAGAAACCCCAAAGTATCATTGTAAAGACTGGGAATAGTAGGTCCAAGTATTTGCTATTTTTTTGAGATCCTGTATCTGATTTCACCTCGTAGCTGATAGCTCCTATTCCTATTAATAGGATCAACATTCCTATGAAGTGTCCTGTTGAAATTGATTCATTTAAAAATATTATACTTACAAATGATGCTACTAGTAGTTGTCCTCGTGCTATTACTACTGTTCTTGAGGCCCCTACTCTTTTTGTTCCTTCGTAGTAGCTGGTTCTTCCTAGGAACATTCCGATTATACCTGAGAATATGAAAGCTCCTATTGATATTTTTGTGAGTCCGAGTGATGGATAATATAATATTAGTGTTAGCGGTATATAGAATAATGTTCCTATCCAAAGTATTACCATTACACCGTCAAGTGGCCTACCTGTAGTTGTGGCTTTTCGCATTAGTAGTACATTTACTGAGTAGAATATTGCCCCTATTACAGCTAATATTACTCCTAGTAATTCTGGGTTCATATTATCAAATTGGGTTATTTAATTTTTTTTATTTATTCTTCGATTTTTTATTCTTTTTTATGTTTTTTACTATCTCTTTAGCGAATTCTGAGCATTTTAATTTTTTTGCTCCTTTTAATTGTCTTTCTAAGTCATATGTGACTTTTTTTTGTTTTATTGTTTTTGCTAGGTTATTTTCTATCAGTTCTGCTGCTTTTTCCCATCCTAGGTATTCTAACATCATTTTTCCTGATAAAATTAGTGAACTAGGGTTTACTTTGTCTTTTCCTCTGTATTTAGGGGCTGTACCATGGGTGGGTTCAAAAACTGCGGTTCCAGTTTTATAGTTTATATTTGCTCCTGGTGCAATTCCTAATCCTCCTACCTGTGCGGCGGCTGCGTCTGATATGTAATCTCCATTGAGATTTGGTGTTGCTATCACGTCATATTCATCAGGTCTTAGAAGCAATTGTTGGAACATGGCATCTGCTATTTTATCTTTTATAATTATTCTTTCTCCTGGATTTCCAGGTGGTTTTCCATCTCTTAAGTCTTTGTAGGCTCCTTCTTTTTTTGTTGTGGTTACTCCATCTTCTTCAACTACTAGATCATATAATTCATTCTCTGTGATTATTTTGTTTCTGTATTTTTCTTTAGCTACTTCGTATCCCCATTTTTTGAAGTAACCTTCTGTATATTTCATAATGTTTCCTTTATGTACTAATGTAACACTATTAAGATTTTTATTGTCGGCATATTCTATGGCGGAACTTACTAATCTTTTTGTTCCTTGTTCGCTTATTGGTTTAATTCCTATACTGGATGTTTCGGGGAATCTGACTTTTTCCATGTTGCCTGAGTTTTTTAATATTTCGTAGATTTTCTTTATATTTTCGTTATTTTTTTCCCATTCTATTCCTGCGTATACGTCTTCAGTATTTTCTCTGAATATTACGACATTAAGTTCTTCAGGATTTTTCATTGGTGCTGGAACTCCTTCAATCCATCTTACTGGTCTTACGCAAGAGTATAGATCTAATTTTTTTCTGAGAGCTACATTTAATGATCTAACTCCTCCTCCTACTGGTGTGGTTAATGGTCCCTTAATAGCTACTAGGTAATGTTCAATGGCTTTTACAGTGTCTTCAGGCAATCTAGTTCCTGTTAATTCTTCTGCTTTTTTTCCAGCAGGTAATTTCAGCCAAACAATTTGTTTTTCTTCACCATATGCTTGTTCGACTGCTGCTTCTAATACAATTTTTGAAGCTTTCCTTATGTCCGGGCCAATTCCATCTCCTTCTATGAAGGGTATTATAGGTCGATTTGGAACTTTTATTTCTTCATTTTCTTTTCTTATCCGTTTTCCTTTATCCGGTTTTTCTATTAATTTAAAATCAACCATTTTTTCACTCTTTGTTTTTATCTCTAATAAAAGGTAATAAGCCGCCTTTATTCAATATTTTAATTTCTCTATCTGTAAAATCTTTATTAAATTTTAATTCAATATTTTTAGAAGTATTAGTAACATGGGCTTCCGGGTCTGATGGTTCTCCAAGAACTATATCCAGTTCATCATCTCGCCCAATATTCTCTGTTTTACCTGTTAAAGGAACTATCCCAAAATTGATTAGATTAGTCCTATGTATCCTGGAAAAAGATTTTGCTAAAACAGCTTTAATTCCTAGATACTTAGGGGCGATAGCTGCATGTTCCCTACTAGATCCTTGACCATAATTTTCCCCACCAACTAAAAATCCGCCATTATTTGAAACAGCTCGATCATAGAAACTTTCATCTACTCCCTTGAAAACATGTCTAGAAATCTCCGGAATATTACTCCTTAAAGGCAAAACTTCAGCACCTGCAGGCATAATATGGTCAGTTGTTATATCATCTCCAACTTTTAACAAAACTTTTCCTCGGATTTCCTTAGAAACAGGTGGAAAATCCGGTAACGGTTGTATATTAGGTCCTCTTTCTACTTCAACTTGTTCAGCTTCTTCAAGAGGTAAAGGGTCTAAAATCATACTATTATTTACATTAAATCGTTTAGGCATATCTATTTCCGGAGCTTCTCCAAACTCTCTAGGATCAATAACCCTCCCTTCTACGGCAGCCACAGCCGCTACCTCAGGACTTACCAAATAAATCTCCGCATCTGAAGTACCGCTTCTTCCTTCAAAATTTCTATTAAAAGTTCTAACAGTTTTACTATTAGAAGGAGGAGCACCACCCATACCTATACAAGGACCACAAGCATTCTCCAAAATCCTAGCTCCAGCATCAACCAAGTACTCATACTCCCCAGTCTCAACCAAATGATTAACAACCTGCCTTGAACCAGAATTTACCAACAATGAAATCCTCTCATCAACATTACTACCTTCTAAGATATTAGCAACTGTTTTCATATCCCTTAAAGAAGAATTAGTACAAGAACCAATAGCAACCTGATCAATTTCCATCCCCTCAATCTCAGATACCTTTTTTACATTCCCCGGACTATGAGGTAAAGCAATCATAGGTTCAATTTTGGTTAAATCAATTTCAATAACCTCATCATAATCAGCGTCTCGATCCGATTTCAATTCTCTCCATTGGTTTTCTCTTTGTTGGGCTTTTAGCCATTCTTTGGTTTGTTCGTCGCTTGGGAATATGCTTGTGGTAGCACCAGTTTCAGCCCCCATGTTGGTGATTGTGGCTCGGCTTGGGACGTCAAGTGTTTTTACTCCTGGTCCGAAGTATTCGAATACCTTACCAACACCACCTTCAACACCAACCCTTCTAAGAAGCTCAAGAATAACATCTTTAGCAGAAACCCAATCACGCAACTCACCAACCAAACGAACCCCAACAACCTCAGGAAACCTAAAAGACAAAGGCACACCAGCCATTGCCGAGGCAACATCCAAACCACCCATACCAATAGCCAACATACCCACACCACCAGCAGTAGTAGTATGACTATCACTTCCGACTAAAGTTTTACCAGGCCTAGCAAATCTTTCAAGGTGTAATTGATGGCAAATTCCATTACCAGGTCTTGAAAAGTGTATACCATATTTTTGAGCGGCTGTTTGTAGGTATTTGTGATCATCGGGATTTTTGTAATCTGCTTGTAATGTATTGTGATCAACATAACTAACGCTGGTACTTGTTTTAACTCTAGGAATATTCATTGCTTCAAATTCTAGATATACGAGAGTTCCTGTCGAATCCTGGGTGAGTGTTTGATCCATCTCTATTCTTATATCCTCTCCTACAACCTTTTTTCCTTCCTTTAAATGGTCATCTAAAATTTTTTCGAAAACTGTTTTTCCCATATAATCCACCTAACTATTTAAATACGATTTCAAGACCTTTAATGACCTAATGGTTGGTAATACCATTAATAATTAAAACTTATAACCCATATCATAAATTTATAAGTCAATTAGTTTTGTATAGTTACCGATCAGAAATATTTTATTCAATTTTTGGCATAAGATAAATTTTAAACAAAATCAAGCTATTAAAAACTAATTTAAAAAATTAGATTATTATTTTTTTATAAATAAATAGTTTAAACAAATTTAAAAATAAATTTAGTGACTAAATTATATCTTTGATTGATTTCTCTGATCAAAAAGAATTCAGATTAATAATATTTTAATAAAAATATTTCCAAGATTTCTAACTCTAAATTCTGAGATCTTAAGATTTCAGTATTCATTTCATGAGCTGAAGGACATGAGATTTCTATCTCTAATTTCCATATTAGAATTTGGATTATCTTGATGTTTTCGTGGACGTATTGCATTTTGTACTTTGGAAAATAATCCTTAGGTTTTGGTTAATTTAGAGGGTGGTTGTTAGGATTTGGTATACGGCTAGTGTGTCGATTAGTGTATGAAGTATTATATTACCTGTTATGTTTTTGGTTTTGGTCCAGATATATCCGAATACTAGACTTATGGTGAAATGAAATAGTCCTAGCCTGGTTAATATTGTTAGTATTCCGGCGTTGGTTCCTCCTCGTGGTGCGGCTAATATTATTAGACCTGGAAAATGTAGTAATGAGAATATTATGGAGCTTAAAAGTATTCCTGTCCAGGAATTGTAGGATCTTTCAATTCTTTCTTGAAGTAAGGGTCTGAATATTAATTCTTCAGGTAATCCCGCTCTAAAAAATGAAAATCCAATTGCTATTATTAATAATGTAGGTTCAAATTCATATATGAGAAGAGTTGGGGTAATGAATAAAACATAGATTAATGATGTAGGTATTATAGCTATTATGCTTTGGTAAAATCCGTAAGTGGTGAATCCGATTTCTCTTAGATAATTGTTTTTTATTATCCAGACTAAAGGAATTATTAAAGTAATTATTGTTTTTATTAAAGTGGCATAACCATCGAAAATGAAGTTACTCATTCCGTTCATTAAAGGATATGAATAAGTTTTCAAGAGATAAGAAACAGGAAACTGAATTAAAAAGTAAAAAAGCATGTAAATTAAAATTATTTTCAATTCTTTTTCCTTTTTTAACACTCTCGGGATTTTAACTTTGTATTTAAAGATCTTTCTATAAAACCTAATTACTGCCACTGTGAAGAAAAGCCCTACTAGATTTGCAATTGAGCCTAATATTAAGCTTGGATGCAAATTAAGAAAGTAAGCTATTATTACTGTTAAAGCCCATGTAAGAGAAATTAACTTAATGCTAAAACTTTTTGTTAAATATTTTTTAAGTAGAACCAATTTAACACCTTTACATTCCTGTACTCATTTTCTTCGGTTCAGCTTCGTAGATAGAGTAGTCATTGATTTTATGTTGATCTAAGAAATGTTCTAATATTGACAAACCCTCTTCTGGCATTTCAAAAACTAATATCTCCCCTATAGAAGTTCCTTTACCATCCCTTCCTTGTTTTATTCTGGCTCTCTTCTTGAATCCTATGCTTTGAATATTTTTAAGCATTGTATCTAACCTGCGTCTCAAATTCCAGTAGCTATCATCTGGATCAACATTTACTTCAACAAAGTATCTCATCTAATCACTTGACTCCTAATTGAAATCCATATCCTCTTATCATAAAATTAGAATTTAAAATTTTTGGATTGGAGAATTCAGTAATTTACCAGCCTACTATTGCACCATCAGTTCTTGGTTCGGTTCCACCAGCTAATACATCATCCTCTTTCCATATTATTTGTCCTCTTCCAAATTCATCAGGTTCTAAAGCCCAATTTATGGAATGTCCTTTCCTTTTTAATGATTTGGCTATATTTTCAGGGAATTTGTGTTCTAAGTCTATTTTTTTGTTACCTTCCCATCTCCATCTTGGAGCATCTAGGGCGGCCTGTGGATTTAATTTGAAATCGATTGTGTTCATAATAATTTGTAAATGGCCTTGGGGTTGCATGTACCCTCCCATTACTCCGAAAGGTCCGATTGGTTCTTTATTATTTGTTAAGAATCCTGGTATTATTGTGTGGTATGTTCTTTTGTTAGGTTGAAGGGAGTTTGCATCGTTTGGGTTTAAGGAGAATGTGTTTCCTCTGTTTTGGAGTGCTATTCCTGTGTTAGGAACTACTAATCCTGATCCGAAGCCTGTGTAATTGCTTTGTATATATGAGACCATGTTTCCATCGTTATCTGCGGTAGCTAAATAAACTGTTTCCCCTTCTTTTGGTTCTCCGTGGCTTGGATTAATTGCTTTTTCCTCAATTAAGTTTTTTCTCTGCTTTGCGTAATCATCAGAAAGTAAGTCATCTACACTTACTCTCATATAATCTGGATCGGTAATGTACTTCTTTCCATCAGAGAAAGCTAACTTTAAGGCTTCTATTTGTTTATGATAAGTATCTAAATCATTTTTACAATCAAATTCAAATTCTTTTAAAATATTTAAAGCCATTAAAGCTACTAAGCCCTGACCATTTGGAGGTAATTCCCATACATCAAAGCCTCTGTAATTTACTTTAACCGGATCAACCCATTGAGGCTTAAAGGATTCCAAATCCTCCTTAAATAGATAACCGTCAAATTCTTTAGAAAATTCATCAATCTTTTCCGCTAACTTTCCCTTGTAAAAGGACTCGGATTTACTTCTTCCAATAGATCTAAGAGTATCAGCATGATCAGAAGATCTCCATATCTCACCAATTTCAGGGGGTCTTCCATTCGGAGCGAAAGTATCAAACCAATTACTGAACTCTTCCCCTTCTAATTCTCTGTAAATCTTGTAATTCTTACTCCAATTCTTACCAAGTACAGGGGAAACAGGAAATCCTTCCTCCGCATAACTAATTGCAGGTTGTAATAACTCTCTAAAGGATAAATCTCCATATTCATTTGAAAGTTCAAACCAGGCCGCAGGAGTACCAGGAACAGTAACAGGTTCAAAACCGTATTTAGGCATTTCTTCAAAACCATTATCTCTCAATTTATTTATAGAGATATTTTTAGGTGAAGGTCCACTTGAATTCAAACCATGAAGTTCTCCATCACTCCAAACCAAAGCAAACGCATCACTACCTATACCATTAGAAGCTGGTTCAAGAACCGTTAAACTTGCTGCAGTAGCAACAGCCGCATCTACAGCATTACCGCCTTTTCTTAAAATACTTAACCCAGCCTGAGCAGCTAAAGGCTGAGAAGTAGCAACCATACCATTCTTAGCAAACTTCATCATTCTTCGAGAAGAATAAGGATACTCTAAAGGATCATAATTCATTAAAGACTCCTCAACAATAAAAAAATAGATGAGATAATTTAACTTATTCGGTTCCAAACCCAATCTTGTCTAAGTGTTTGAACACGAACCCCTCCTATAGGGGGAATACATTCAAAGCAATACCATGAATATATTAGATATGTAAAAAAATCCCAGAAATAGTCGAGTAACTGAGGGAGTTTGTATAAGATGAAAGCTGAAAGTATTGAAAATCCTTCGAAAGAAGAAAGTTTAGATATTATTAGAAACGGATTCTCAAATAAAAGACTGATAAGCATTTTTGGTAAGTGTGAAGTTTATTATACTGGCAGAGCTTCTAGCTATTTAGGATTAGGAGATCGTTTAACAATTTTAAAACCTGACGGATCACTCCTAGTTCATAAAAAAGAGAAAAGATCTCCCGTGAATTGGCAACCACCCGGTTGTTCACACGAAGTTAGGTCAGATAAAGATAATATAATAGTAAAGAGTACTAGAAGAAACCCTCATGAAAAAATAAGAATTATATTCGATGATTTATATTTAATCTCATCCCTAAAGATGAAAGACTATAATGAAATAAACTTAAAAGGTACTGAGGAAGATTTAAGGGAAAAAGTGTTAGAAAATCCGGAATTAGTTGAAGAAGATTTTACTCCTATTAAAAAAGAAAAGGAAATGGATTTCGGTTACGCAGACATTTATGGAAGAGATAAAAACAATAATCTTGTTTTAATTGAATTAAAAAGAAGTAAAGCAGATCCTGATGCAGTAAGCCAACTAAAAAGATACATGGATCAATTCAGAAGAAGCGTAGATGAACAAGATATAAGAGGAATATTAATGTCCCCTGACATCTCCAAAAAAGCAAAAAACCTTCTAAATGAACATAATCTAGAACATAAAAAAGTTAAATTCAATTTCCAAAAAAAGAAAAACAATAATATAACAGAAAAAACTTTAGACGAATTTTAAAACCAAAAATCATTACAAACAAAAAATAGTAACAAAATCAATCAGCTGAAAAAGTATCTTTTACCATCTCAAATAAACCAGAACTTCCCTTCTGATCTTCAAACTTTTCTTCTAACTCCATAATTTCCTCTTCTTTTTTCGCTAACTCTCTATTTTTCCTTTCCTTTATCTCATCAATTTTCATTTCCAAATCACGGATCATTTTCTTCTGATTCTCTATTTTCTGTTCCTTTTCTTCAAGTTCATCACTGCTTTCCGATTCCTGATCATAGTAATGCTCCAATGCTTCCCTGACAACCTGAGATTGGGATTTATCTTCTTCATTTGCCTCTTCCTTAATTATCTCCTTAAGTTCATCCGATACTGTCGAAGTAACTTTAGCCATAGCAACACCAAACCCAAAATAAGAACCCTCATATTTTAATTATTTCCCCATTTTTCCAGAAAAATCACACTCACACTCAAAAAAGAACAAGCAAATCAACCATAAAGAAAAGACCTTCACCACTGAAGAAAACAGAACTTAAACCTCCAAAAAACCATACAGAGAAAAAAATTAAATTTAGAATAAATTTTATAGGGTTTAGAGGAGAAAACTCGTGTCCATTAGGGCACGAGACGAATGCTCCATCTCTTTTAAGGGTTGAAAACCTACATTCTAGTATACCGCAGAGATGTTCTCTCTGCTGGGTTGGTTCAAACTGGCAGTTCAGGGTCTGCCTTAACAAAAACAACCATGAACCACTTGACAAGATGAAACAGTGGAAAAGATAACCATCTTGAAGTGGTAACGGGGGTTTGGCACTCCCAACAGTCTTGGCCCTGTAAACCCGAGGTCCCAAAAAACCACGGAGTTTCCATGTGGGAAACCCTTGGCCTTAAGCCAATGGGAGGATGTCACGGAGATATCTTGTATTGGCTGATTCTGTACCTGAAGTCCCCATCGTATTCAATTCCATCTGTATCATATACAACTTCCCAGTAATATTCATTTAAAGGCAAGTTATGCATTATAGTATCAGTTTGAGGTTCAACATAAATTATACCTTCATCTGAGGTATTGAAATATGCTATTGAGTGAGCAGATGTAGAGCTTTCATCGTATAGATATATATAAACAAAGCCTGTTTCAAATCCTTTCTTCTCACCAGCTTTCATTAAATCAAATGTGTAATCGACACAAGTATATTCATCTTCCTTATACTCATTCTCATCTACTTCATTAGCTTCTAAAAAGCTCTCTACTGAACTTAACTTAGGCCTGTAAAAAGTTGTACCATCCCTCAAGTCACTTAAACTCTGTTCTAATTCCTCATTCCTCTCTTGAACCTGTTCCAAGTCTTCTTCAATTTTATCTAATTTTACTTGAGCTTCTTCATAATTCACCCTCGTATCACTATAATTAGCCAATAAATCATCGTAATCATTTTTCAATTTTTCATAATCTAATTCGAGATTATTCAATTCAGTTTTAACTTCAGAATACTCATTCTCTAATTCATTTTTATCTTCTAAAGAATCTTCTAAAGAATCTAAAGTTTGATTCAATTCTGAAACCTGTTGATTATAATAAAGAGTAACCCCAAATAAACTCACCAACAAAATCAGAATAATACCAAAGCTAATTTTTTTCACGAACATACCACCCAGTCATAATTGATTTACTTAACTTTTATCTTTGTGGTTGAGTAAGTACTACCTTTTTAGAGCGGATACACTACATCTAACCTTTAAATATCTCAAACACTAATTCTAAGTAGCTGATTCATGGCAGGGCTGTGATAATACCTCCCCCCAAGTTTCTGCAGCTAAATGTGTAGGCGTTATTAGTTTCGAGGATTAAATCCTTCGCAGGCTGTGAACAGTAGAAGTGGTAGTGCCCTTGATCTCCATAGCCAGGACCCAACCTCTCCCATTAGGTGTAAATTGGTGAGCGAAGAAGAATCAATAAGGACTATGAAGAGCCGGTGGCTCTCCAATTTACGTCTCTTCCACTTTAACACCTCAAATTTGGACCAGGAGAAAGTGAATGGAGAAGCCTCTTCCCTCGAGAAGAAGGGGAAGTCACACTGGGTTTTTAATTTTTTTTTATTGTTTTAAGGGAGTAGGTTTTACTGTTATCCATTTACGTGTAATCTGTTAAGTATTCCGAAAATATTTTTAAAGTTGCTAGTTATTTCTTCTTAGTATTATTTTAAGATCTTGTGGTATCCGTCAACTACACCCACCTGTAGGAGGGGCTTGTAATATGGCACGACCAGGTCACATATACAATTTAATTATCGGTTGGCTCGGGAAACTTCCGCTATA
>CAYNOZ010000034.1:0-15924 GCA_964398955.1 uncultured Thermococci archaeon
TTTTTCATATTTAGATCCAAAAACCATATAAATCTTTGATCCGTTAAGATATGTTGACCCTTTATCTGATATTTGATTAGGTTAACTCCTCAAACCATTAGGTGATGTATTGCCTTCTGAAAACAACGGTTTTTTCAATAAACTGTCAAAGTTGAAAGGAGAAAAACTCCGAATTTTTCTTAATGAAAATTATGGTTATGAAGGTTTTCTTAAGGATATTACCATGGACCCTCTAGGGGTTTGGTTGGAAGAAGTAGAGCTTATTGTTTTCCAAGGTAGTATAGCTAATCCAGTACCTGAAATATCTAAAAGGAAAGATAAAGGCGATACTTTCATCAATTTAGAGGCAATTATGCGGTTTGAAGTACTAGAAGAGGAATAATATGAAGGATTTAAAAAAGGAGGCTGAAATCGCTTTTAGAGAATCTAAACCTTATCTTTCTGACTTTAATGATTTTCAAGAATTTATGAATAAAGCTTTGAAAAGTTCTTCTGATGTAGACCAATTCTTAGAGAAAATAGCAGATTATCCGGAAACTGAACCTGGTAATAAGGATTTGGAAACAGATGTGAAAATTTTCAAACAGAAGTTTAAAAATCTAAATAATGACGAGTTATGAACTTCTTCTTTAATGAGAAGAGGATTTCAAGAACTGTTTTTGATTTCATCTTCCCTAAATTTAGGCACGGCATCTTCGAAAGGATTGAAATCTTCCCAATTCTCTCTAGGAATAACTTTACATATCATTCCTGCTTTTGAGTGAAGAGAAGATGGCATTCTTAAAATTCTCTTAACGTCCATTGTAACTTTTGCATCAACAGAATCAGAGTTCACTTTACTTAACCATTCATATAGGTTCTTTTCTCCTTTTCTATTCCCTATATTCAGATTCTTTCTATCTTCATCAGCTTTCTTTTTCAATTTTTTTATTGATTTATCCCCCAATCCTTCAATATTTCTTAATTTAGATTTATTAACTCTTTTTAGTACATGTAACGCAAAGTTCTTGAAAACTCTTGAATATCCTCTATTTGTATCTTTTCTTGGAATTTTAGATCCTGAAACATATTCTAATACTTTTTCACGTCCTTTAGAATCAGCCGATAAAATCCAATCATCAAATACTCTTATATGGTAACCTCTTCCGGAATAAACAAAATAAATATCTCTCAAACCAAGACCCTTTAATGCGTCTATAATTTTTAGCGATAGTTGCTTAGCATCTTCTAAACATACTGGACATACTTCTCCAATCTCACAGTCACAACTTCTTACTGGTAAATCTTTAGCATCAATGTCAAAAGTTAATTCAGCCCCCTGCCAATTTTTTCTTCTCATTGGTTCTTCATAGAATGAAATGCTTGTATAGACTGAATAGGGATAAGATAGTTTTAACTCTTCTTTCAGATCTTTTAGCGTGAAATACGAGTTGTATCGATCACTTGGACCGGTTCCATCGTGGTCAAATCCGAACTCCCTCTCATCGATCGAATCTTTGATGAATTCAGGAACTTGATTTGGGCTCCATTCTTCTTTATAATAGATCTTTCTTTCTTCCTCTCTTACTTCACGCATTTTAGACATTAAAATCACTAATTTTCAGATTTTTTCTTTGCAAAGTAATAAGACAAAGGATTCTTTATTTTCTTACAAAAATCATCAGGTCTACAAAGAACAGACTGCTTTTGAATTTTATGACAATTTGGAGGAAGATACCATGGTGATCTCCCCGAATCCTCAAGATTAGGAGAATCAGTTAATCCAAATCCTAAATGATAATAAATATTTTCAATCTCCTTAGGCTGTTCCTCAAATAAAGGCGGATCACACCTTTCAGCTGCTTTCCTGATATAAGGCATTATCTCTTCTTCTATAAAGTCCATAGAATCTATATGCTCCGAAATTCTCTGACCCTCTTCCGGAACAATTCTTGCATAAGATATGAAAGCCGTTAGAAGTACAGTTACAGCAAAATTTCTATTACCACTTGGAACTCCTTCCAGAGATTTCTTTATGCAAGGAGGAAAATATTTACTATCTAATTCATCAGCTTCTATTTCTCTATCTATCTTGTAAGGTTCTGACTCAGATTCTAATTTATCTGAAACCTTCTCAAGAATTTTAGGTATTTTTTCGTTATGTTTAGATGCATTTCGAATAAATTCGGTGGAATTTTTTTCAAACTTATTTTCCCAAATGTTGACAAAATCTGATGGGCTAAGATAAATCCAACCGGCCCTGATGTAATAATTCGTTAAATCTATTTCACCTAGTAAATTAGAGAATTCCTTTAATCTCATTTTAAATTTTATATTCCGATCTTGAAATTCTTCGGGTATTTCTCCTTTTGATATGTTTTTAGCTTCATATTTAAGATTTTCTAGAGTTACTTCCCATCCTAATTTTTTGAAGGATTTTATTATCCGATCTTTGTATATTTCCGAGTTTATATTCAAGAATAGTTTCATTTCTGATCCAAATCCACCGTTCAGAGCCGTTGCTAAGGCCATTCCGTAGAATGTTATTATGTCCAGTTCTTCATTCTCTTCAACTTCTCCATCTATCCTATCGTAAATATAGTCAAGGTTTTTTTCAAATTTATCTCCCATTTCCCCTAGTGAGGGCATTTGATTTAGAAGTTCTTTAGCCCTTGCTTCAAATGGATCTAAGATCATATTATCAAATATTAAATGTTTAATGGGTGTAATAATAGTTATTTTTATTTTTCTGTTCTCTATCTAATCTTGAATCTTTCTTATTTGCTCTAGGTCTACCGGTTTCAGGATCTCTTCTGAAGGTGATATCAAGGATGGATAGGAATTCGTTCATTCCATCTTCCATCCCCATTGGACCTAGTGTTTTTCCATGTACTCCTGACTCTCCGTCAAATACCATCATTCTATCTGATACGTAATCAGCCA
This sequence comes from uncultured Thermococci archaeon, assembly GCA_964398955.1. Taxonomy (GTDB): domain Archaea; phylum Methanobacteriota_B; class Thermococci; order Thermococcales; family CAYNOZ01; genus CAYNOZ01. The sequence goes on from CAYNOZ010000034.1 coordinate 2,923, forward strand.
TTAATATGTCATGTTCCACTACCATGGCAGTCCTTTCTTTTTTCTCCATTATTCTTCTCATTGCTCTTGAAGTTGCCATTCTTTGTTCAACATCTAAATAGGCTGAAGGTTCATCAATTAGGTATAAATCAGCTTCTCTTATTAAACATCCTGTTACAGCTACTCTCTGTAACTCTCCCCCACTCAAACCATCAACATCTCTTTCCATCATATCGTCCAGTCCCAATGGGTCAATAATTTCATCCTTATAGGGGCTTTTATTTAGTTTTGTTGAGTCTATACTTGATAAGTACTGTCTTACAGTTCCACTAAAGCTTCCTTTTATGTATTGAGGTTTATAAGATACTGAAATATCTAAATCAATTTCTCCCTTAGTTGGGTCTTCCACACCTGCCAACATTTTTACAAATGTTGTCTTACCGATACCATTTGGTCCAACTATTCCTACTACTTCTCCATTATAGAGTTCTCCTGAATTTACTTTTAAGCTAAATTCATCATATTCTTTTTTTAGTTCAGGGAATTTCATCAAAACATCTTCTGATAACCATTCTTGAGGGCTTTTTTTATCGAATGATATTGATTTTTTCCTGAATCTAACATTTTCATCAGGTAAAAATCCTTTTAAGAAGATATTTATCCCTTCTCTAGTGTTTTTAACATTTGAAACAATTCCATATACTCCCGGTTCTCCATAGAGGACATTTATATAATCACTTAGATAATCTAGAACCGCTAAGTCATGTTCCACAATTACAATAGCTCGATTCTCTTTCATTTCATTTAATACGTCTGCAACCTTTAATCTCTGTCTTACATCCAGATATGAAGAAGGTTCATCAATGAAATAAAATTGTGCATCTTTTGATAATGAAGCAGTTATAGCTACTCTTTGAAGCTCTCCTCCACTCAGTTCATTCATTTTTCTATTCATAATATCTTCAAGTTCTAACTTATCCACTAGATAAGGTACGATTCCTCTTTCATCCCCATTATCCAGTATATCTCCAACTTTTCCTTCTATTTGCTTCGGAATCTTGTCTACATACTGTGGTTTTAGAACGGTTTTAATTTCATCTTCACGCAATTTTTCAAAATGATTCTGTAATTCAGTCCCTCTATAAAACTTGACTAAATCATTATAATCATTAATACCTTTAGATTGGGGGAATATGTCACCTGACAAAATTTTAAGAACTGTTGATTTACCTATTCCATTAGGACCTATTAAACCTGTAACTTTGCCTTCTCTAACAGTAGGAAGCCTATATAGTGCGAATGCATTTTCCCCATATCTATGAATTAAATTATCATCCAACTCTTCTTTAAGATTAATAATATGAATAGCATCGAATGGGCAAACATTTATACATATCCCACAACCAGTGCAAATTTCTTCTGATATTATAGGATATCCTTCATCTTTATCAAATTTTATAGCATCTACAGGACATGATGGTATACAAGGTTTTCCACATTTTTCTGGTTCACATTTATCCCTGTCAAGAACCGCTAATCTCATTTATAACACCCTATAACTATTTTAATACATCAACAGATTCTTCTTTCCCTACTATAACCTCAAAATCTCCAGTAAATATTCCATTATCAACGACCCCTGGAATTTCATTAATTTTACTCTCCAAGGATTTTGGTTCTTTTATAATATTAAAATAAGTATCTAAAATAAAATTTCCATTATCAGTAACTACAGGTCCATCTTTCATCTTTGCTATTCTTAGATTTACTTCTTTAAGATGTTTTAATGATTCTAATTTCCTCTTAACAAGTCTCCATGATCTAGATATAACCTCAACTGGAACTGGTTTTTCTCCTCCTAATTTTTTCACCATCTTTGAGTCATCCACAACCACAAAAAATCTATCAGCTCCATAATCTACGATTTTTTCCTGGACCATAGCTCCTCCACGACCTTTTATTAAATTAAGATTTGGATCCACTTGATCTGCTCCATCAACGGCTATATCAATATGATCCGGATCTTTAATGATCTGTAGATCTATACCCCTGGCTAGATTATGAGCCTGTTCTGAAGTAGGAACTACCCTTACACTCTCTTTAAATTTCTTTAATCCTTCAATAAAATATTTAACTGTACTACCAGTCCCAATACCTATAACCTGATCAGGTTTAACATATTCTAAAGCTTTTTTACCAGATAATTCCTTCTTCTTAGAAGTATTCATAAGACTTCCTCTATATAAATTAAATTAAAAAGGATATCAAAGATTGGGTCTGATTCATAAATTTATCTGGATCAGGTGGATTTAAAAAACTATAAGCGAAAGCTAATCCAAATATCCAACCTATTAAAAAGCCAAATAAGTTAGATCTTAATCTCTCTGATAAGGTTTTTTCTTCCTCTGGATCGAAAATAAAAGGTATAGATCTCACTCCTAAGTAAAAAATTATAAATGCTACACCTAAAACTAATAATAATGAATCTCCAAGGGAAGTAGCTAAAAATCCACCTAATACGCCTGCTATTACTCCAGTTAAAGCGACTGTTATATAAATCTTATTTTCCTCTCGCATTATTATCCCAAGGTTTTATGTGGGATAGCATTAAAAAGTATTATCCCCTACCTAAGATAGATAATAATTTACCAATTTTTTCGATCTAATTCCTATGTAATTCTCAGGTGAGAATATGGAAATACCATTAGAAAAGATTCAAAATTATGTTTGGGAAATTCCTAAAAGTTATAAAGATGGAATGAAGGTTCCTGCTAGAGTATTTGCAAATAAAAAACTTTTAGAGAAGATTAAACAAGATAAAACTTTGGAACAAATAACCAATGTCGCATTCCTACCGGGAATCCAAAAATTTTCAATCGCACTTCCAGATGCACACCAAGGATACGGATTCCCAATCGGAGGGGTCGCTGCTATAGACTACGAAGAAGGAGTTATATCGCCTGGAGGAATTGGATACGATATTAATTGCGGAGTAAGAACTCTAAAAACAAATTTAAGAAAAAATCAAGTTCAACCCAAAATCAATGAACTTATAAACAAATTATTCAACAACGTACCGACAGGAGTCGGAAGCAAAGCAAAAGTAAAATTCAATAAAGGACAACTAAACGAAATTCTTCAAATGGGGGCTGAATACCCAATAGAACAAGGATATGGATGGGATAAAGATCTTGAAACATTAGAAGAAAACGGATCAATGAAAGGAAATCCTGAAAAAGTTAGCGAAAAAGCTAAAAACAGAGGAAAATCCCAAGTAGGAAGTCTCGGAAGTGGCAACCATTTCCTTGAAGTACAATACGTAGAAAAAATCTTTGACAAGGAAAAAGCAGAAGCATTTGGACTAAAAGAAAATCAAGTAACATTAATGATCCATACCGGATCCCGAGGATTTGGGCATCAAGTATGCAGCGACTACTTAAGAACGATGGAAAAAGCAGCAAAAAAATATAACCTACCTCTACCCGACAAAGAATTAGTAAGCGCACCCATAAACTCACAAGAAGGAAGAGATTACTACGAAGCTATGCAAGCAGCAGCTAATTTCGCTTGGGCAAACCGTCAAATGATAACTCACTGGTCCAGACAAGCCTTTGAACAAATATTTGGAAAATCAGCAGAAGATCTAGAAATGGAAATATTATACGATGTTGCACATAACATAGCTAAAGAAGAAGAACATAAAATAGATAATAAAAAAAGAAAACTAATGCTACACAGAAAAGGATCTACTAGAGCCTTTGGACCAGGAAGAAAAGAAATTCCAAAAAAATACAGAAGCGTGGGCCAACCAGTATTAATACCAGGCGATATGGGAACAGCATCATATATTCTATCAGGAACTAAAGAAGAAAAAAGAACATTCGGTTCAACAGCTCACGGTGCAGGAAGACTAATGAGTAGAACAGCAGCAACAAACAAATATTGGGGAGAAGACGTAAGAGATCAATTAGGGAAAGAAGGAATATATGTAAGATCAGCCTCAATGAAAACAGTTGCCGAGGAAGCTCCAGGAGCGTATAAAAATATAGATGATGTTATAAAAGTAACTCAAGAAGCTGGAATTTCAACTCCAGTTGCAAGACTAAGACCAATGGGAGTTGCGAAAGGATAAGAGTGAAGTGACCTACCTTACTCATGTTGGTTCGAGAGAGGGTATTATCAACCACTAAGATAAAAAATTTCTTCCAAAAATTTGAATTACTTTACTTTTACTCTAACTTCATCTCCATCCTCTAAATCTAGTTCCCCTCTTAGATATACTGGTGCTATTATTTCTAACTCTCTTGGAGGATGATGAGTTCTTGAAGGTATTACAATAGCTCCTTCTATACCATTGATCTCTATTCTATAACATCTTACATCCCCGAAATTTCTGTCCTCAGTTGTAAACCCTGAAACTATGCAAGGTTCTAAATCTCCTAAAACAACATATGGGTCTCTAGGGAAGTGAGACATAACATTTAAGGTTCCAGGATACGGTTCGAAACCTAAATTTTCTTTAAATTTTCTCTTATATTCTTCTCTTGATATGTAATATTTTCCTTCACCCAGACCTGAAACTAATTCTCCAATTATAACGTCATTTTCCTTATTCAGAACTTTGTTCAAGGTCTCATAAACTTGATTCAAGTTTTTTAAGCCTTGATTTTTAATTTTAATTGAATGTGAATTCGATTTAACTTCCATTTCAATTAAATCCTCAGATTCCATTTCCCTAAGCCTTCTTATCGCAGTCTGAGGTGATTTATTTATCTCATTGGATAATTCACGACTTGAAATCTTAATAAAATCTCTTAAAGCTCCTTTCCTAGCTAAAAAAATAAGAATCTCAAGCTTCATTAAATACACTCCCCTCTGATAAAACAATATTGAACACTATTCAAAAAATACCAATCTCCAAAACCTAACTTCACTCTAAACATTAAACACATAACTTAATAATACGCCGGGGCTGGGATTTGAACCCAGGCGGGACGAAAGTCCCACCGGCTCTCAAGGCCGGCGCCGTTCCTGGCTAGACTACCCCGGCATCTATTCAAAGAATGGTGGGTCCGGAGGGATTCGAACCCTCGGCCTTCACCTTGTAAGGGTGACGTCATAACCGACCTAGACCACAGACCCTTCCTTAATCAGTTGAATCGATGGTTCTTAAATTTATCGATTGAAGATTCCATGATGGTGCGGGGGGAGGGGTTCGAACCCTCGAAGGCCTACGCCACAGGGTCCTAAGCCCTGCTCCTTTGACCACTCGGACACCCCCGCTTGGGTTATCCTTCTCTATGAATCAAGGTGCAGTATAAAAAGTTTTGGAATGAAAAAAATTTCAAAAAATTAACTTGAACCAGAGAAGCCTCTACTCATAATGAACATACTTAAGTATAGTAATGAATTGAATTGGCTTTATTAAAAAAATTACTAACTTATTTTGCTATTTAAAAAGGGTAAAGGCTAATTAATCTTTGATAAACGATAATTATTGTAGAAAAGAAAGTCTTAGACTCTGAATTCGATCAACATTAATAGTAGCATTCACTAAAAAATCTCTTGAGATTTTAGTATTTATTGATTAAGATTCTAATCATTAATATTCGTTTTTATGGTTTTGAATTTTTGAAAAGATAAAATAAGAATTGTTTGGTTTTGATAATAATTCTAGTTTTTCATCCTTTGTATGTGTTCATTATGAACATTGTTAATGTGCTATCTACATAATTCATTTCGTTTACTTGGTCTACAATGTCTTGGAGGCTTGAATTGTCTTTTGTTGCTATTTTTGTTACTAAGTCGTATTCTCCTGAGGCAGCGTGAACTTCTAATACTTGATCGATATCTCTTATTTCTTTTGCTACTTTTTTATAGTTTCCTGAACTTATTTTTATTAGTACGAAGGATAATACGTTCATCCCAATTTTTTTAAAGTTTTTTTCTATTGTATACCTTTTAATTACTTCATTTTCCTCCATTTTTTTCATTCTTTCATAAACAGTTGAGGTTGCTATTCCAAGTTCTTCTCCTATCTCTCTTAATGGTCTACGACTGTTATTCTCTAACATATTAAGTATCTTTAAATCAGTTTCATCAACATCCCCATTCAAATTAATCACCTTTGATTAATTTTCATCCTCATTAAAAAATGTTTCTAATATTGTTTGAATTAGTAGACAAGAATTTCGATCCAAGCGCAATCATACAAAATTATATCCAGATGCACCAGTCATATTCATTATTTAATTTTACTTTAGATTTTCTATTGTCCAAAAATATTGGGGTTGATTTCTTCGAATTTTCCAATAAACCCATATAATTATATTCCTTTTTTATATTTTGTTATGTGTGGTAAGATGTTTGAATCGGCAGAAAATCCTAAGAAGGAGGGTGGGGAACAGTATCATGTAAACTTAGGATCTGAAGATATTTCTAAATATGTACTTTTACCAGGTGATCCGGATAGAATTCCTAAAATCTCACAATATTGGAGTGAAAGAGAAGAAAAAGCTTATCATAGAGAATATAGAACTCATACAGGTGTTTATAAGGGTACAAATCTTAGTGCTACATCTACTGGTATAGGATCTCCTTCAGCTGCAATTGCTGTTGAGGAACTATCTCGTCTAGGATCAGATACCTTCATAAGAGTTGGTAGTTGTGGTGCTATTCAGCCAGATATGGAAGTTGGTGATCTTATCATTGCAAGGGGTTCTGTTAGATTAGAAGGTGCTTCTAAGGAGTATGTTAGGCCTGAATATCCTGCTGTCGCTGATCATGAAGTTGTTCTTTCTTTAATTTCTGCAGCAGAAAGACTTGGATTTAATTATCATTTAGGAATTATGGCATCAACTGATTCATTTTTCACTGGACAAGGGAGAAAAGGCAAGGATGGATATTATCAATCATGGATGGAGGATTTAATTCCAGATCTTAGAAGAGCTAACGTTACTAACTTTGAAATGGAATCTTCAGCGATATTGACTCTTGCTAATTTATTTGGCCTTAGAGCAGGTTGTGTTTGTACTGTTTTCGCGGACAGAGAAGGAAATAAGTTTGAGAAAAAAGGAGAAAATAGAGCAAGTAAGGTTGGTAATGAAGCCATCAAGATATTGAATAGAATGGATCAAGAAAAAAATGGGGAGCTTTGGAGTCCCTACTCAGAAAGATGAATCTCTCTAATTCCATTTTTTTCCTAATAAATTTATGGAATTTTTTATTCTTTTTGTGGATTGTTTCTATGATTATAGTTTTGATTATCATAAATCTTAAAAGATAATATTACTAAGATTAAAGGGATTTAAATGGTTAAGGGTTATGTTTTTATTTCAACTGAAATAGGGAAAGTTAAAAAGGTTATAAAAGATTTGAATAATATTGATGAGGTTATTGAAGTAGATGCTGTCACTGGACCGTATGATGTTATTGTTAAACTTGAGTGTGAAAAGTTATCTGATCTAACTAAAGATCTTATAGATAATATACATTCTATTGAAGGAGTAATAGATACTACTACTTCATTGGCAGTAGAATTAAAAGATTAAAAGTTTGTAATAGTGAGTGTTAGAATTGCATGAATTATCAGTAGCTCAATCAGTAGTTAAAAGAGTTATAGAATATAAAAATAATAAGAATCTAGGAAAAGTAACTAAAATCATGATTGAGATAGGAGAATATTCTTTTCTTAACGAGGAACAGTTAAAATTTGGTATTAATGCAATGATTGAGGATACAGAATTAAGCAATGTTAATATAGAAATTACGGAGAAAAAAGGAAGGATAAGATGTTCAGAGTGCGGATATGAAGGAGAACCTGATACCGAATTGAGTGAAGAGGATGAAGAAAAATATCATTTAAATAAATCACTTCTATCCTTTAAATGTCCAAAATGTAGTAGTAAGAATACTAAAATTATATCTGGTAGAGATGTTAACTTGAAAGGAATAGAAGTTGAGGAAGAATAAAATGATAGAAGAAGGACAAAGAGTTCTATTAATAGATGAAAAAGGTAGAAAATATATTAAAAAAGTGATAAATGAAGAATTTCACACTGACCTTGGTGTGCTTGAACTTAAAGATGCAATAGGAAAAAAATCTGGAGAAAAAATTAAAACACATTTAGATAAAGAATTTAAGATCTTAAGTCCAAATATAAAGGATTATGCACAAGAATCAAAAAGAGGTCCTCAGATAATACATAGAAAAGATATCGGAATTATATTAACACATGCTGGGATCTCACCTGATGATAAAATAGTTGAGGGAGGATCAGGATCTGGTCATTTAACTATGCATCTAGCTAATCTACTAAATGAAAAAGGTAAAATATATTCGTATGAAATCCGAGAAGATTTCTTAAAAATAGCTAAAGAAAATTTAAAAAAATCAGGCCTTTTTGATAAAGTAGAACTGAAGAAAAAGGATATATACGAATCTATTGATGAAGAAAGCTTAGATAAAATTATTATTGATTTACCTAGTCCTGAGAAAGTAATAGAATCTGCTAAATATTCTTTAAAAAGTGGAGGATTTTTAGTATCTTATTCTCCTTGTATAGAACAAGTTAAAAGATTCAAATTATCTTTAACATCTGATTTCCAAGATATTAAAACAGTTGAAAACCTAGTACGTGAGATCAGAGTACGTGAAGAATGTGTTAGACCTGAAACAAGAATGCTTGGACATACTGGGTATTTGACATTTGCCAGAAAAGTTTAATTCACTTAATCATATAAACTCAAATATTAAAAATTTAATATAGAGGAATAATATGAATATCAGTGATATACCTATAAAAGATGAAATAAAAAATGTATTGAGAGATAAAGGTTTTAATAAACTTTATCCAACACAAGAGGCAGCTATTAAAACAGATTTCTTGGAAGGAAAAAATTTAGTTATGTCAGTTCCAACTGCCTCTGGTAAGACCCTAGTTGCAGAAATAGCCTTTGCAAGGAAAGCACTAGAAGGAAAAAAGACGGTTTACGTAGTGCCTTTAAAAGCTTTAGCTCAAGAGAAGTATCAAGATTTCAAAAAGTGGGAGAAAATTGGTTTAAATATTAATATTACCACGGGAGATTTTGATGAATCTGGTGAAGATCTACTAAACTCAGATGTAATTGTTTGTACATCAGAAAAATTTGATTCGCTTCTAAGACATAACTCACATTTTAAGGGAGATGTAGATCTAATAGTGATAGATGAAACTCATTTAATTGATTCTCAAGAACGTGGAACTACCCTTGAAATGGTTATGACACATATGAAAGACAATTCTCAAATTATAGGTCTAAGTGCTACAATATCTAATGCTGAAGAGCTTGGCAATTGGTTAGACGCTGATGTAGTTAAGAAAAATTGGAGGCCTGTTGAATTAAAGAAAGGTGTTTTAGATAATAATAAGGTTGACTACGGAGATGGAGAATACAAGAAAGTCGGGGATTATATAAATTTATCTTTAAGAACTTTGAAAGAGGAAAAGCAAAGTATTATATTTACTAATTCTCGTAAAAGCGCTAAAAAAGTTGCTAAAGATCTTTCTAAAGAAATTAAAAGAAAATATAAGCATTTAATCGATTCACCGGATCTAAAAAAACTATCAAGACGTATTCAATCCAATACTTCCTTACAAAAGGAACTTAAAGAATATATAAAACAAGGAGTTGCATTTCATCACGCCGGATTGGATTACAAGAGCAGAGACATAATTGAAGAAGGATTTAGAGATAATAAAATCAAATTAATAGCTGCTACCCCCACACTCGCTGCAGGAATCAATATGCCTGCCTACAGAGTAATTATAAGAGATACAAAGAGATATTCCGGCAATGGATGGAAAGATATACCAGCAATGGAAATACAGCAAATGATGGGCAGAGCAGGTAGACCAAAATATGATAACATAGGTGAAGCAATTATAGTATCAAAGAAAGACGATAAAGAAGAAATAGAAGATAAATATATACACGGTGATCCTGAACCGGTTGAATCAAAACTCTCAGAAGAAAGCTCACTTAGAAGCCATATACTATCCCTATTCACAGACTTCGGACTAAGAAATAAAAAAGAATTAAATAAATTTCTGAAAAACACCTTCTATCATTCACAAGTTGGAATAGACACCATAAATAGAAAACTAAATGTTATAATACAAGAATTAGATGAAGGAGATCTTATAGAAAAAGACAATACAAACAATTATTCTCCAACCTCTTTCGGAAAAAAGGTATCAATGCTCTATATAGATCCAAAATCAGCCCTTAAAATCAGCAAAGCGTTCGAAAAGCTGAGTGAAAAAAAATTAACAGAATTTAGTATTCTCCATATGATCTGTTCAACTCCAGATATAAGAAACTTATATCTTAGAAAAGGAGAAAAAGAAAAATTTGACCAAGAAACAGTCTCAAGAAACGATCAATTCCTAGTAGAAAAACCTGACCCATTCATGGCCCCCGCAGAGTACGAAAATTTCTTAACAGAAGTAAAAACTACAATGGTTCTTAAAGACTGGATAGAGGAGAAAGAAGAAGATGAAATAACGGAAGAATATAGCATAGGACCTGGAGACTTAAGAAGATACATAGAGAATGTAGATTGGCTTATCCATGCCGTAACAGAGATCTCAAAACTAGATAGATTTAAAGTAGAAGAAGAATACATAAGAAAATTCAAAATTCTTAGAACCAGAATAAATAACGGAATTAAAGATGAACTAATACCTTTAGTAAAAATAAAAGGAATAGGAAGAAAAAGAGCTCGTATACTTTTCGATCATGGATATAAAAACATAAAAGATTTGAAAAAAGCTAAACCTTCAAAAATTGCATCACTTGACGGATTCGGAGGTAAAATAGTTAAAAAAATATACTCAAAATTCGATCAAGAAGAACCTGAACTAAAACAAATCAATGGTCAACAATCAATCCAAGACTTTTATTAAATTAACAAAAGTAATAAGTATACATATATTCAAAAAAAGAATTAGGAAAAATAATAACAAAATAACATGTTATTATTCTTCTTTTACAGCCATTCTAATATCTTCTCTTTTGACAGTCTTTCTACCGGCATGTTCTGCGAGTTCATTTGCCCTTGTTGCGATCTCTTTACCTTCATCTTCAAGGACCTCAGCTAGTAGCTCAGCAGCATCTCCAGATACTCTTTCAGCACCGGCCTTCCTTATGATCCTGTCAATTGGAGAGATTGGTAATTCAGCCATATAATTCACCTCCACATTGGATAGGATCCACTCCCTTATAAAAGTTATGGAATTAGGGCCATAATATTAAGGTTTTTCTACCCATCTTAAAGATAAGACCTAAAAAAAACCCATAAAACCCTTATCGAGATCAGGAATCCTAATCGAAATACCGGACCAACATACTAATTTTTCTCAATAATTGTTAGTTCAAATTAATATAGTCAAGAATTATAGTTCAAAAATGGTTAGGCCTCAAGGTGGTTGGATTTCTAACAACACAGATTGGAATAAAACAATGTATGAAGACTTTGAAAATTTGAAGATAAACCTGCTTAATAATCGATGGAATTTCTTTAAAAACCCCTTATTCTCAAATATTCAGGAAAATATAGATGGATTCATTTCTAAATTTAAGGGTTAGAATAGGGAGGATTTACTTATATTTGGAATTCCTAAAAATAAGGGATTTATAGTCAACTACCCCGCCCTTAAGGACGGGGCTTGCCTGCGGACTAAAACCAACTTGCTATACAGAGGTTGGATTCAATGTCCCAGACTTAAGAGCCAGTTGACCGTGGCTCAACCCATCGGAACTTTTGTCCGATGGTAAAGTCCTAAGCCCTATGTTCTTAGCTGCGTTGTAATCTGCGTTGACCTCATAACCACATTCTTTACACTTGAACTCATTACCTTTTCTATTCTTTTTCTCTGTGTGACCACATCTACTACAAGTCTGAGAGGTGTATTCACTTTCCACTCTTTTCACTTCAATTCCTTTCTCTTTTGCCTTATACTCCGTAAACTTCTGTAACCTCTCAAAACCCCAAGAGTGCAACTGTCTTTCCAATCTTGAGTTGAATTTCTCATCTTTATCTCTAATTTCATTAAGGTCTTCAAATGCTATTATGTTACAATTATGTTCTTCGGCTTCTTCAACCAGTTTCCGTGAGATGTTGTGGAGTTTGTTCTCGGTATAGCGGTTTTCCCTACCTGCCATATCTCTTAGAGTTTTCATGGTGGATTGGGTGTCTTTACCTTGCAAACTCCTCCTCACACGGAAGAAGTGGTTCTTCTGCCAACGCATATCTTTACCTAAAAACTTGCCTGTGCTTGTGACTGCAATATTCTTTAAACCTAAATCCACCCCTAAGATATTGCCCTCATTCTTATACAGTACAGGTTTTCTTATAGTAATATGTAGATAGAACTCATCTTTATCCTGTTCATAATTAAGTGTACAGCTACGGGACTCATAGTTTTTGTCATCTAAGTGCTTCTTCTGATACTCTCCAAGAATATACTCAGCTTCTATTCTTCCATCTATAGTTGAGAGGGTACAATATCTATCTTTAATCGTTGCACTTCTCTTATCGTAGAGAATAGAGGTATATTCATCAAATTCTGGTTTTGACGCTTTTTTACCATTGCTCCAATCTTGTACAACTCCTTCAATTGCCTCCGCTGCTCTGTTTCTTGCTGCACACACAAGATTAGCTGTTAAATTTAGTTCATCCTTAGTATCTCTATATGTTTCTTCGTGTAACTCCATCTTGTTGTAGTTCTTGTCGCCGTTCTCACTCCATCCAGCTTCCACTACCCTGTTACATGCTTCATTAAACTGTCTAAAAGTCTCTAGTAACTTATCTTTGTCGTCTTCCTTCACATCCAGTTTAACTCTTACTGTTTTCTCGAGGTGGTTTGACATATTCATATATATGTGAGTGGCATGGTATTTAAATGTTTAGATATATTGTTTAGACGTCGGCTTTCCTCCCCAACCTGAAGGACGGGATCTCCAACCGACTGATAAGATGAA